>DASYEA010000753.1:0-5040 GCA_036499265.1 Schlesneria sp.
CCTAAGGCATAGCTGACCCAAGCCCCGATGCTGGGGAAACCATCCAATGTAAAACCCGTGCTCATCTGGTTTTCTGCCGGCCCGTGCGTGTTGCTCTTGGCGGTCATCGAGTGGATGAAACACATCTCATCTGCGAGTTCCGCCAAATTCGGCAGCAACTCGGAGATCATCTTGCCGCTTTCGCCGCGCGGCTTGAAATCCCACTGCGGTGCGACCAGATTGCCGTTTTCCCCTTGAAATGTCACTAATTTGTCGCCACCGGGCATTGGCTGCCCATTCCGTTTCACCAGTTCGGGCTTGTAGTCGAATGTTTCGAGGTGACTGCAGGCCCCCGTGCAGAAGATCATCACGACTCGAGAGGCCTTCGGCGTGAACTGCGAGGCGCGAGGTGCGAGCGGTGCTTCGGGGCGAACAGCGGGACGCACAGGGGTTTTTGATTCATCAGCCCGCAGTCGGCCGTCCTGCGCGAGCAACGCAGCCAGGGCGAGCCCGCTCATCCCGGTGGCGGCGTCAAACATAAAATCGCGTCGCGCCAGGATCTGTTGGCCGTGTGAGGAAACCGGCGACATCAATCTTCTCCGTCTCAATCGGACTTCGCTGCGGAACCGAGATGCAATCCACCAAGATCAGTTTATGGATGGCCGCGGCAAAAATGAATGTGGGGATTCAGGAAATCGGCCCTTTTGTCAAAAGCCGCCAATCCTCCAAATCCGCCGGAATGCAAACTTCATCTTCGCGCAGATTCCACCGGTTGTTAACTTCCCGACCTTCAGGACTATCGACGTGCTCTTGGTGGATCAAGGGGGCGGCATCTCGGCAGTCACTGGTGTCCTCGGCCATGGAAGGTCCCACAATGCCATTATCGGTGTTGCGAATCTGTTTGTTGCTGACGTTGTTGACCGGTTCACTCACCGGCTGTGGTGGTTTCTTTCAGAAGGCTGATACCACCGCGGACGATGAATTCGCTGACTTCGACAAAGATGAGAAGAGCGATGAAGAAGATGACGACAAAGCGACGTCCAAGAATACTAAGATCGCCGAAGGCGAACTCGAACTGAAATTGAACGTGGGCGATCGATTCCCGCTCCAAAAGCGGATCGAACAGCGTCTCACTCAAGGCGACGGACTGGGCGGAATGATCGTCAACCGTTCCCTGGTGGAGATGATGCTATCTCTAGTAGTGGAAGAAGTCCGCGACGGCAACAAGCTGCTGGCAGTGCGATATCACAAGATTCACTACGGCCACAACATCGCTGGCCGCACCATCGAATACAATTCTGAGTCGTCGGCCCCGGTCCCCACGGAGGCACTGGTTTACTCGGGCCTCAAGAACAATGGATTTTCATTCTGGATTGGCCCCGACAATCGCGTTATCGAACTGGTCGGCTTTCCTGATTTTCTGCAACGTTGTGTCCAAAACGTTCCCGCCGCTCATCGAGATGTCGTCATGCGCCAACTCGAGGGGACTCATGGCGAGGACGGCCTCTCGAACTTCGTTGACGATGGAATCGGCCTGCTTCCGTACAGCAATGATCCCAGCCATCCGGCCGTAGCAGTTAAGGTCGGTAGTTCGTGGGACTTGAAGCCGCGACGCTCTGAAAGCGGAACGCCGATCAGCATTGCGACCCGCTGTGTTCTCAAGAATCTCACCGAGAGTTCTGCCGAAATCACGCTGCTGGGAAAAATCAGTGGCTCGATGAATCCCGTAGCGACGCAGGACAACGGCCGCAACGGAATGCAGGTCATGGTCAAGGGTGGTCACTGCGCAGGGTCGTGTACGATCGATCGCGGAACCGGCCTGCCCACGCAGTCGGAAGTCAATCGGTACCTGGAACTGGTGGTGAAGCTACCGGACGGTACCGAGATCCCACAACGCAAAGAAGTCCTGACGACAACCACGTCATTCCTGAATCAAGGCGCTGCTCGTGAAACAGCAGCAGCACCACGAGACGCCGAACCAGGCACTCTTCGTGCCTCAGGCTTCGGATCGGAATCAAACCATGTCACGCAAGCCGTCGGTCAGGCGGACAGCTTTGACGATCATCATAGTGATTCACGCAGCCGAAGCGGACCCAGCCGATCACGACAGCGTTAATCAGCTCTTGCGGTTCACACCCAGAAATCGCATCCACCGCCGATCACCCGTCGACCCGTTGCTGACGGAGATGTCTTCCAGTTCGTCCAGCGACGAGATACCCAATCTCTTCAGATGCTTTTCGATGACAGCACGATCAGCTTGAACCTGCGATTTCTCTCGTGATAAACGAGCTCGTTCCAGCGACATTTCGACTTCGGCCAGACGAACTTGTTCTTCCAGCCGCGAAGTGAGCAGTTCCGCCCGCTCGCGAACTTCTTCGGGAGCATCGATGTCGTCCCAATTCTCAGGGATCGAGACCGCGCGTCTCGTTCGCACCCAGCGATTGATCTGCACAATATAGTTGTCGCGGTCAGCGCAGGCCTTCTTCAGTGTTTCGACAGACGCTGTTTCGAAGTCGAACGCTGTCGGAATCGACAAGCCGTCAAGCAGCTTCGTCAGGTCGTCTTCTACTTCGTCATCAGGTTCGCCAGACTCCCCCAGCATTTGCCGCTTCATCGCCTCCCAGTCGGTTCCCGACAGGGTGACCATCGATGATGGGCTCTCTGGAGGCTCCATCGACAGCCTCGACATCACGGATTCCAGACTATCGTCCGCGCCATCGGAATGGCCGTTATACCCCTTGGACAGCATGACCCGCAGGTCTGCCAGTTCGGATTCAATTCGTCCCAGCGACGAAGCCGCCTGCATCTCTTCCCATTGCTGGACCATCCGCTGCATTTCGCCGAGAACTTGCTGATGCTCTTCAACAACTTCCGCGGGGAGTGCCGCACCGCCACCGCTCGAACGGCCTCGGTCTGAGCCATTGCGTTTGACGCGATCCAATTGCTCAACAACCTGTTCCAGTTCTGCCACCAGTGCAGCAACAAGTTCGTTCTTGCCTTCAATTTGCTGGCGCAAGTCGGCGAGCTCGGTATAGGAATCTGCGGGCATGGGACTTCCGGTTAAATGAGTGGGAATCGCGCTGATCGTTTCGCGTGAGTCCTCGATTTGAGTGACATCAGAGCAGACAATCGTGGCAGCACGATGAGTATCAACTTTGGATTGATGACGCTGACCCTTGGAGTGGGTAGAGCCCACAGAAACATCCTTTGAGGCATCTGGTACTGGAGCGAAGGTAATCACCCCAACGATAGCTCAAGAATCGGCGTCGCTGATGTCATCAGCCGCTGCGAAGAAAACCCTCGCGATCGTGTTTAACGATCGGAGTAGATTTGCTGGTTCACCACATTATTCGGGCGACGCTCCGACAGCGCCTCGACGATGTTTTGCATCGCCTCCACTCGCATCTGCTGGATCGCCTGCTCGGACACGAACGCCGCATGCGGCGTGACGATGACTCGTTCATCCTGAAATAGCGACTGGCCGAGATCTGGTGGCTCTGGATCGAATACATCGAGAGCCACACCGGCCAGTTGATTCTGCTGCAACGCCCCCCACAGGGCAGCGTGGTTGATCAAACCTCCTCGCGACGTATTGATCAAATAGGCGGACGGCCGCATGCGACGAAAGGCGTGTTCGTCAAACTTGTGTCGGGTTTGTGATGTCAGCAGAGCATGCACCGAGATGTAGTCGCTCGACGAGAGCAATTCATCAAAGGTCACCATGCGAATACCGGTGCCGTAATCTTGCCCACTTTGATTATGCGCGATGATCTTCAGGCCAAACGCTCGGGCTTTGGGGACCAGTGTTTGTGCGATCTTTCCCATGCCGAGTAAGCCCAACGTCTGCCCAGTAAGTCGCTGAATCGGCATTGAGGTCGTGGGGTTGTACTCTCCTCGTTTGGATCGCCCGTGATACAAACCAATCTGCCGATTGCAGGCCAACAATAGGGCCATTGCATGGTCCGAGACTTCGCTCACGCAGTAGTCGGGACAATTAGTCACCGGGATCTGCAGATCCGTCGCAGCATCGACGGCGATGTTGTCTAGGCCGATGCCGAATCGAGCGACAATCTGACATTTGCCGCTCGCCCTGACCACGGCCGCGGTCACTTTGGCCCAATTGGTCGCAATCGCATCAACATTGGCAGCGGCGGCAATCAGATCGGCTTCACTGGTAGAGGCAGGCTCGATGACTTCCCCGTCGACTTTCGCCAGGATTTGCTGCTCGATAAATGTGTCCGGCCAGGCACGATCAGTCACCAGGACACGGAAACGAGCAGCCATATTCGTGTCACCCTAAATAGCGGGCTCCGCACCCACAGCAGACCCGTATAAGCGATCAGTAGCGCACACTCGACCTTCCGTCGCCAGCCCCGAAAGAGCTCACGTCACGATCGATGTCCTTCTCGCCTAGCGTAATCCCACGATGCTTAAATTGGCAATCAACGACATCTGATCGCCCTTCACACGATACCTGCGGTCAGCGCGTGATGGCTATTTCGTTGGCACCGAGTATGGCTGAAGAAAACCACGACAACGGACTCAATCAAATGTTTACGATTTCGTAATGTGACTGCGCGCACCATTACGATACTGTAATAAAACGTGAGCTGGTCGCACGACATCCCGTTTGCGGAACCCCGTGGACGCACTGGAACTTTACTTGGAGATGGCAGATTGATGCTTCCGGATTCTTATCATAACAGTCTGTATCCATTATCTTTACAGACCGGACAAGTCGTACGGACCGACTTGCAACCGGCCCCATTGAAGTCGACTTGGATCATCGAAGGGAACCCAACCGCGAGGTCGCTGCCGTTAGGTGAATCTGCGGATGGCGACTTCTCGTTCGGCCTCTGGGACTGCACTGCCGGACAATTCCAGTTCAATCACCGCAGCGATGAATTCGTGCATATCCTGGAGGGTGAAGCCACGGTTCGCGCAGGTGACAAAGAGGTTTGCCTGCGGCCGGGTGATGTCGCGTACTTTCCACAAGGATTGACGACGTACTGGACGGTACCCGGCTATGTAAAGAAACTCGCCACGTTTCGCTCCGTTCAG
>DASYEA010000754.1:0-7162 GCA_036499265.1 Schlesneria sp.
CCCAACCTGCCATTGCGTTAGCGCAGGCTCTGATCGGCAAAGTCATTGTTCGGCGGGTGCGACGAAAAGTGTTTCACGCTCGGATCGTTGAAACAGAGGCCTACGTCGGCGCGCACGATCTCGCGTGCCATGCATCGAAAGGACGGACGAATCGGACCGAAGTTATGTTTGGCCCGGCAGGTCGGGCCTATGTCTACCTGATCTATGGCATGTACGACATGTTCAATATCGTCGCCGGCCAGATCGATGATCCGCAGGCGGTCCTCATCCGTGCTGCCGAACCGATGAATGATTGGCCCGCAGTGCTTTCCGGGCCGGGCAAATTGACTCGTGCCTTAAAGATTACTCGTGCGGACAATAGTGTGTCTCTCACAAGCGATCGATTGCACCTTCTCGACGATCCAGCAGACCGACCGCAGATTGTCGCTACGCCGCGCATCGGGATCGACTATGCACGTGAATGGAAGCACGAGTTATTGAGGTTTGTCGATCCCGCGAGCAAATGCTTGTCGAGCAAGATCGGGCTTTCGATGATGCCGCCTGGCACGATCAGCCCGTTGACCTTCTGACCATTCTTGTTCGATTTTCCTTTCCTCCAGGAAGGAACCCGAGAACGTGGAGCCGACCGGCGGTCACTAGATCGTGTCCCCTGGAATTGAGTCGGCGGCTGCTCGATCTGCGAGAATGGTTGCGACATCGCGTTGAACTTGACCGGCGGGTATCGACCCATCGCCATTGCACAAGCGAGTAAGCATTGCTGCTTTCTCTTGACCTGTGACCAGCCACAGAATGTTTCGTGCTCGATTGATGATGGGGTATGTGAGAGTCATGCGTTCACGACCTTGGTAGCTGCCAGTCAATCCCACGTCGGCATCTTCGACAGTCAGGACCGGATCTCCTGGAATCAATGAAGCGGTATGGCCGTCAGCTCCAAGACCAAGGTGGACCAGATCGAGGACTGGAGGTGAACCGGCAATCTTACAGAGAACGTCGCTGTATCGTCGCGCGCCGACCTGGAGATCGGCAGCATTCACGTCCATCGCATGGATCTGCTCAGGGAGCATGGGAGAAAGCTTCAGGCTCTCGCGTAAATGCGTCAGATTTCGATCAAGATGTCCTTCGGGGGCGATCCGTTCGTCGACTTGAACGATGTGCACACCTTCCCAGGGAATGTCTTCTGCAGCGAGCATCTGCAGCATGATCCAGGGTGTGCGGCCGCCGCTGACGGCGAGAACAAAAGACCCACGCGTACTGACTGCGATCCTGGCCGCATTGGCAATGATGTTCGCAGCCTCCCGCGCGACCGAATCGGGATCGGACAAGACTTCCATTCGCATTGGCTTCTTCTTTCAATGATGACGTTATTTGTCTGCTGGCTTCTCGTGGTGTCCACCGAATTGAAAACGCATCGCCGATAGCAGCTTGTCCTGGTAATCGGATTCTCCACGAGACGTGAATCGCTCATACAAAGCCGTCGTCAGAACGGGGACTGGTACCGCTTCGTCAATCGCCGCCTTGATCGTCCATCGTCCTTCGCCGGAATCGGAGACGCGGCCCGAGAATTCAGAGAGTGTGGCATCTTTGGCGAGAGCTGTCGCCGTCAGATCGAGCAACCACGACGCGATGACGCTACCGCGTCTCCAGACTTCTGCAATGTCACGCAAATCGAGGTCATACTGATAATGCTCAGGATCGCGGAGCGGTGTCGTCTCTGCATCGACTTCATGCTGACGTTTGCCAATGTTGGCGTTTCTCAGCACACCAAGTCCTTCGGCATAGGCGGCCATCATGCCATATTCGATTCCATTGTGGACCATCTTCACGAAGTGTCCCGACCCGTTGGGACCGCAATGCAGATAGCCCTGCTCGGCTGTGCCGCCGATCTGCTCGCGTCCCGGAGTGCGCGGGATTTCCCCAATGCCCGGAGCAAGCGTGGCAAGTATGGGATCCAGTCGTTTCACGGCGGCATCAGACCCGCCGATCATCATGCAATAACCGCGTTCCAAACCCCAGACGCCTCCGCTTGTCCCGACATCGACGTATTCAATCTGCTTCGAGGCGAGTTCCTTCGCGCGACGAATGTCGTCCACGTAGTACGAATTACCACCGTCAATCACGATGTCTTCTGGTTCCAGATGAATCAGAAGTTCCGCCAGCGACTGATCAACAACACCTGCTGGCACCATCAACCAGACAGCACGCGGCTTCTGGAGTTTGCTGACAAAATCTTGAATCGACGATGCCCCGATCGCGTTCTCTTTTGCGATCTCTTCCACGGCTTTGGGCGATTGATCATAGACGACGCACTGATGACCGCCCCGCAGAAGTCGCCGCACCATGTTGGCACCCATTCGGCCCAGACCGATCATTCCGAGTTGCATCGCTGATCCTCTCAATAAAACATGGCCCGCTTCAAGTGACGTTGTTTCCGATTCTACAGCCGAAAAGGATTGTAAGCACCGTGAGGCCTAGCTCTGCATGATGTGACACGGATTTGCCTTTTGCCCCGCGTGAGCTAGGTTTCAGCGGCCACGTCTGATTCTGCGTCAATTTCGATCGATTGTAGCGTGAACGAGAAGAGATCGGCGAAAGTCAGGCATTGATGCGAAACGCAATCCTGATGGCGCTCGTGTCCCACCATTCCCGTGAGTGACTCTACTGGCTCATTCACGGTGCCCATCCGGGACCAGTCGCAGCGAAATCGTTTTTCCAAATTGAGTTCGTTATTGCCGTTTGACTGAAATGGAAGGTGGGCCATGGATTTTCTCTACACACACTGGCTGACGGTGCTCGCATGGGCTCTCGCCTGTTTGTGGATGACGATCACCGTGATCTACATTGCTGCCTGCCGGAAGCAATCGTCACTGCGGCCGTTAACCGATACTTCGCGACTGTCTGGACTGCCGAAACTCAGTGTGATCGTCGCGGGTCGGAACGAATCGGACTGTATCGAAACCTGTATCCGATCGCTGCTGAATCAAGACTATCCCGATCTCGAAATCGTCGCCGTCAACGACCGAAGTACGGATGACACGGGAGAGATTCTCAACCGCCTGGCCCTGGAATTCCCGGATCGCCTGCGAGTCGAACACGTGTCGACGTTGCCAGCAGGATGGTTCGGCAAACCTTACGCCCTGGAACGGGGATTGAGAATTGCCACGGGAAGTCTGGTCTGTTTCACCGACGCCGATTGCAAGTTTCTCGCTCCGACAGCCCTGTGTACCGCAGCGGTGGAGATGCTTCGAGGCGATGTTGATTTCTTCTCGGTCGCGGCCACGTACACGATGAATACGCTGAGGGAATGCGTGATGGTTCCCTGTTGTTCGGAAGCCATCCTGGCATGGTTACGGCCAGAACGTGTGAGTGACCCTCGCTGGCCGGACGCCTTCGCCAACGGCGCGTTCATCATGGTTCGCAGGGCGCCATTCGAGTCGATCGGTGGCTGGAGTTCCGTGCGATCCAAGATCAGTGAAGACCTAGAACTGGCACGATTATCCAAACGATCTGGTTTGCGCCTGCAGGTGGCACAGGGCGAAGGGTTCTATCAGACGGACTCATATTGTACGTGGCGTGAATCCTGGAACGGCTGGAGTCGCATCTTCAACGGCGTTCTGACGCCCAGCCAACTGATGATCACAGTGGGCAGGATGCTCGTCTTGTTCGTGCTGCCACTCAGTGCGATGCTGTATGGCGTGGCAAACGCGATTCAGACCGGAAGTGTCGACTGGCTGACTCACGGTGCGGGATTGGGTTTCGCAATCGCGTTCAGCCTCAGGTGCGTGATGGACGTGGTCCTGTTTCGGCTGGTGGGAGCCCCGATCGCAACCGCCCTGCTGGCTCCACTGGGTCGGCTGTTCGTCATGGCCGCCTCAATCCGTGCGTTGTTGTCGCATTTCGGATTAGTCCGCACTCACTGGCGCGGGACGTCATTTGTTTCCGGACAAATGATCATGCCGGAACGGGCACAGGCTTAGTCGGATTGGCCCCGTATCCCAAGGATTCCAGCAACACCGGTTGCCGCCCGGCGCGAAGCAGTCGCTGAACTGTCTGTTCGATCTGCGGGAGAAATCCGCGTTCCAGATCGAGGGGATGCAGTACGACGCACGGCAGAGCGTTTTTTCGGAACCGATATTGAATTTGCCCCAACCTGTAGCCGAGACGGCACAGCAGACGAATTGGCGAAACGTCCCAGACCCAGGTTGCCAGTGGCAGTCGCTGACCGGTTGAGGTCGCAACCTGACCATATCCTACCGTGTAGTGGATGCCAAATTTCGCAAGGCGTTCCGGAGTTGCGAACCCGACTTGGTAGGTCGGAGCAATGAAACCGCAGGCTGGCTGGCCCATCACACGTTCGAGGATTTCTTGTCCCGCTGCCAGTCGACGGTCTGTCTCCGCAGGGTCCAAACCGTTCATTTCATCCTTGCCATCAGCGATCTTCGACTTCAGCCCGCGACGACCGGGCCGAAAGTGTTCGTAACCGTGCAGCAGAATGTTGGCGTATTCGTCGCGGACTCGATCCAGGAATGCTCGATCGTTGTCCCCTAGCGGCATCCCGGCCCAACAGGGAACGACGGCGGCCGACATCCTATTTCCGATCAACGGGGCCATCGACTGCGTAAACGTGGCAACATGCGAAGCATAGATCGGAGCAACATCATGCAGCATGACGCAGAATGACCGCGAGATATCCAGCGGTAGGGTATGCTCTGTCATAGCTTGTCGTCAGTGACTGCATCGAAATGCAGAAACTTCGCCTCTGATGTGAAGTAGGTTCTCGATACCACAGCGCGCGGAACTTTATCTAAACACATTCAACGGCTCAAGATCGATTCTCGCCGGACGTACTTCGTCAATGCTGACATGAAAGCACTCGCTCCCATGCACCGCCCGGTGTCGGCTCGCCCGAAGTTTCTGTTGCTCTCGCTCGCATTCATGGGTTTCATCAGCCTCGGACTGCCTGATGCTGTCATTGGAGTGGCTTGGCCATCAGTTCGGGACACCTTCCACCTTCGTCAAGGTGCCGTTGCTCTGGTCTTGGTCGCTTCAGGTCTCGGGTACTTGTTGAGCAGTTTTTTTGCCGGCCGTTTGATGCACACGCTAGGGATCGGACTGGTTTTGACTGCCAGCACCAGCCTCGTGGCGGTCGCCATGTTTGGGTTCGCGTTTTCACCGATGTGGGCCTTATTCGTATTCTGTGCATGTGTTCACGGTCTTGGGTCTGGAGCAATCGATTCCGGGCTGAATGGGTACGCCGCTCATCATTTGTCGACTCGATCTTTGATCTGGTTACACGCCTGCTATTGCATCGGGGCGTTAATCGGACCGGTCCTGATGTCGAGCGTGCTGGCCAGTGGTCGCCCCTACAGCGTCGGCTACTGCTCCGTCGGCGGGACAATGCTGGCGATGTCGATCATCTTCCTGTTGACTCATCGGTGTTGGGAAGAGACGTCCATTACGACCCCGGAGATTCGATTGCCGGTTGGCGCGGGAACTGCGTTGCGATCGTCGACAGTTTGGTTGCAAATGGCGATTTTCTTCTTGTACACCGGCCTGGAGGTGACATTCAGTCAGTGGACGTTTACGGTTCTCACCGAGTCACGACATGTCAGTCCCCGTACGGCAGGGATTGCTGTCGGGTTTTACTGGGGATGTATCGGTGCCGGGCGGATCTTGTCTGGGTTGATCGCCGATCGAGTGGGGATCGATCGCCTTGTTCGGTATTGCTTGCTAGGTGCAGGAAGCGGAGCGTTACTCTTCGCGTTCCCACTTCCCGTTGGTGCTCAGTTCCTTGGTCTTGGGCTTGCTGGACTTGGACTGGCTCCCGTATTCCCTTGCCTGATGTCGCGGACTCCGCGACGGCTGGGGACGGAATTGTCGGTTCATGCGATTGGATTTCAAGTCGCGGCAGCGATGATCGGTGCCGCTGCCGTCCCTGGTGCCCTCGGTGTCATGGCGGGAAGGGGAAGTCTGGAAATGGTCCCTCTCGGAACAGTGGCCCTGTTTGGCATTCTGGCGTTGCTTCATGAACGACTGATGCGCCGACCAGACGTCGGTATCCAGCCAAGTGACGAAGCTACCTCGTCCGGAAGTCTGTGAGCAGTTGGACGCCATCTTCAGAAAGATCGTCGCCAGGCGAGTGGATCCTCATCAGCGCAGGTGCCGCTCTCTACTTCGTGGCTGTCGATGCCGGCGGCGACGCGATGGAGGATCGCACTTGAAACGAAGCTGCCGCCGGGGCCGGGGCCAGGGTCTTCTTCATGAACTTCTTTAGCGGGACTTGATAGTACCTCGCCCCGGCCGGTTGCGGCTTGCCGTCAAACGTTTGGGTGAGGATCCGAATCATGGCGCGGTCAGCGAATTCCTTGCTGATCTGCAGTTGCCCCGTGAGTTTGCCGTCCTGGGTCGGTTTCAAATCGAATGTGGTGTTCACGAGATATGTGCGGCCGCCATCACTTCTCAGATCGCTGAAAGCCACCACGCTGACCGAATAAATGGGCTTGAGTCTTCCTTGATCAGCAAGGGTGAAGGAAACGTTCAGCTTGTCTCCACTGGCGGTTACCTCCCCGTCATACTTCAGCCCCCACTCGTCCTTCGAAGGACCAAGCTCATAAAAATGAGCCCAACTGAAGCCAGACGTCAGGACAACTGCGACAACGAACGATGCACTCGTCGCCAAGCGAGGAAATCGAAAGCTCATGTCACACATACCTGATAAGTGGAATCGCTGTTGCGGATTGGGGCGTAGGAAGGTCGCCCGGTCCGAACCGCGCGGATCATTGAAGCTATCCGCCTGAATTCGGGCAATATCAATTTGAGTGCTGACAAGCCTTCTCGCCACCGCAATTCCCATTGGGGCACTGACGGCAATCCAAGATATGAAGATTCAACGCATCAACGTATCTCTGGATTCGCACTATGCTAAATGAGCGTGCGCGATTCTGCTTGGGAAAAAACATTTCGGGTGCCACTGGCGACGGCTTTGCGTTGCCAGCGTCTTGTCGATGTGTCGCAGAGTAAACAAACCGTGGTGACGCTGAATATTGCATAGGCTCGCTACCCGATCAAAGCGATCGCAGCAACGTGAAGACACTGGTGGCCCAAAGCGGCCACCAGTGGCACCCAAACTGAAATCCAAAACGAGCAGAATTGCGCACGGTCATTT
>DASYEA010000755.1:0-3514 GCA_036499265.1 Schlesneria sp.
CACGCCGCCAACGTTCATTCTGAGCCAGGATCAAACCCTTTTGGTATTTGTTTCAAACAACAACTGACAGCAAGCTGCCAACTGAGATTATCGACGAGGTTTGATAGCTAGACAGACGTATGACGAGTTTTTTTGTGATACGGCACAAGCATTCGAAAACGCTTGCAAACGTATCGCTTGGATTCGCACTACGTACGTCCAGCAACCGCTTCAATACTGCAAAGCTGAATTCTCAGAACCATCCAACCAGATTGTCAAAGAGCAACTCGCGGCGTCGACCGTTGTTTGGTGCGACTGGCGAGAGAGGACTATCTTAGCCCCGTCGCCGGGAATGTCAACGCACTGCAACAGATTTGGGTCGAAGGATTTTTGAGACCGTCTGGTGGCCCCCAAAATCGTTGCATTGATCGTGACCCGACTAGATTCGACATTTTCGTCTCCTCTACAGCACTCAATTCTTGCGGGCCGCTGGGTCGGCTGCAAACAATGGCGTCGAAATGATTTAGCTCTGTTCGTTTTTTCTTGGGCGTGGTGGGAATAAATCATTGGCCCAGGGGGTCCATTCTATTACGAGGCAGGTGTTCTGCCCTGAATGTCGTCAGTGAAATGTACGAGGAAGGTTCTGATATGAAGAAGTTCGCCACGTTGGCTTTGGCCTTGGTCGCTATTGGTTGTGCTCCAGCTCCAGCCCCAAAGCCAGCTCCGGCTCCAGTCACTCCAGCCGCACACGCCGCAGCTCCTGCTGCCACGGAAAAGACCGAAGCTGCTCCTGCTGAAGGTGAGAAGAAGGAAGCCGCTCCTGCTGAAGGCGAAAAGAAAGAGCCAGCCGCCACTGAACCTGCTGCTCCAGCCGAAGGCGAAAAGAAGGAGTAGTTCTCCTCACAGCTCCGGACTCAGCTCTATTGCGGCCGAGCAGGTAGCCTGATAGTTCTGGCGGGGTGGATGGCATTACAAGTCATCCACCCCGTCAGCATTTGAACTGCGCCAAATTCCTCAAATCGAGTTACCATTCATGCGACATGAAGGATGGGAGACTTTCGGACGGCGCCTCGAAACCCCTTCACTCTGCCTCGATCTGGACAGGTTTGAGTCGAATTTACTGATCATGGCACGTTCCATTGCCGCGAAAAGCAAGCAATGGCGCCCCCACTCCAAGTGCCACAAGAGCCCCGAGATCGCTCGCCAGCAGGTCGCTGCCGGAGCCATCGGAGTGACCTGCGCCAAAGTCTCGGAGGCGGAAATCTTCGCACAGGCAGGTATCCGCGACATCCTGATTGCCCATCTACCCGTCGGTCCCGCTCGCGTCGATCGGATTTGCAAGCTGTGCCAGACCGCCGATGTGATTGTCACCTGTGACCATTACGCACAGGCAGAACCCTTGTCCGCGGCCTGCCAGCAACTTGGGGTCACCTGCCGCGTGCTGGTCGACATCAATATCGGAATGAATCGCACGGGAATCACGCCAGGACGCGATGCGCTGGAACTGGCTCGGGCGATCGACAGACTTCCCTCGTTAAAACTCGCCGGAATCATGGGTTACGAAGGACACGCAATGCCCGTGATGGACGCAGACACCAAGGAACGCCTGATTCGCGAGTCCTTAAGCCTGCTCAACCAAAGCCGCATTCAGTTCGTAGAGGCGGGGCTGTGTTGTGACATCGTAAGCGCTGGTGGGACGGGTTCACTGAGTTATGCCGCCGAAGCTGAAGGGATTACTGAGCTGCAATCCGGTGGCGGGATCTTTGGCGACCCGTTCTATACCCGGATGCCTGGGGTTTCCGGGTACGAGCCAGCACTGACTGTGCTTTGTACCGTGGTGTCCCGCCCTTCCCTGGTCCGCGCGATTCTGGATGCCGGGCGGAAGGCGATTACTGCTGAAATGCATCCCCCGCTCGTGAAAGAGTTTCCGGACGCTCGTGTGATCATGCATAATGCGGAGCATATCGGCTTGGAATTGGGACCCGCATCTCGGAACCTGAAGATTGGCGATCTGGTAGAACTGATCGTTGGCTACGCCGATTTCACGGCCTTTCTCCATGACGAATTCTTCTGTTTCCGGGGCGACCAGCTCGAAGCCATCTGGCCGATTGTAGGGCGCGGCAAGATTCAATGACGCCATCAAATTTCTCTCCCGCGACAAAGCGAATCTCTTCTGTGTCTCGACTGGGATTCGGATCGTTCAAGATCGGCCGTAACGAAGGGATCAAGTATCCTTCGGGTTACTCGCTACCAACAGATTCCGAGGTCGCGACGCTGCTAAACGGGATCTTGGATCTGGGCTGCAACCTGATCGACACGGCACCCGCTTATGGCTTGAGCGAAGAACGAGTCGGACGTGCGATCGGGCACCGGCGAGACGAGTTCGTCCTATCGACCAAAGTTGGCGAAACATTCGAAGCAGGCCAGTCGGCCTATGACTACTCCGCAGCCGCAGTCCGAGCCAGCATCGAGCGGAGCCTGAGGCGACTGGCCACCGATTATCTGGACATCGTGTTCGTTCACTCCACTGGCGACGATCAATCGATCCTCACGCAGACGGATGTCGTTCCGACATTGCTAGACCTTCGATCTGAAGGGATCGTGCGAGCGATCGGCATGTCCGGCAAGACGGTCGAAGGAGCGCAACTCGCAATCCCATGGGCAGATGCGTTGATGGTGGCATACAATTTGAAGGATCAGAGTCATCGTGATGTTATTGCCGAGGCGGCTGACCGGGGCATCGCGGTTTTCGTCAAAAAAGGGCTGGGATCGGGCAATTTGCCAGCGGCGGAATCGATCCAATTTGTCCTAAACCACGCCGGTGTGAGCAGCTTGATCGTCGGGGGCTTAAGTCTGCCCCACTTCACGCAGAACTGGGCCACCTGCGGGCGCGAGAATGGATAAGAGAAAGTAGAGAGTCGAGAATCACCCGGGGGCGTGGCTGTGGACTTGATAGCGGAGAGAGGATAACTTCGTCCGCTTGGTTTCTTCATGGCCGGCGCTGCCAGCGTCGGTGATCGATCAAGAATTCACATCGCTGCACCAATCATACGGACGCTGGCAGCGTCCCCCACGGCCAGGATCGCTGTTGATGCCCTCCAACTCTGTACTTGTCGATGAGCTTCGCTGGAAGAAGTTCTCTGTCTTGAACGACGGATTCGTTTGTCTGGTCGACGTGATGGGTGATGACTCGTAGATCGTCCAGGCCGCGCGAGTGAGCTATGGCGAGGGGACGAAGAAAGTCTCCGACGATCGCACGTTGATCCGCTATCTACTGCGGCATCGTCACACGACGCCATTCGAAATGGCCGAGATCAAGATCCTCGTCCGCGTTCCGATGGATTGCTGGCGTCAGTGGATTCGCCATCGCATGGCGAACGTGAACGAATACAGCACTCGCTACTCGGTCGCGATCGACTCTGCACAGGAGACCGCTCCCGAGGCATGGAGAACGCAAGCCGAACAGAACCGCCAAGGAAGCGGATTGCCATTACCGCACGCGACGGGTGAGCAACTCACCGCCGACGAACGGCAT
>DASYEA010000756.1:0-9414 GCA_036499265.1 Schlesneria sp.
TCGATGGTTTTCATGCTTCAAACGATACCGTTGCGTTGCGATTTGTCCAGCACGAATAAATCGCCCGAATTGGTTCGACGGGGTTGACGGCATCGCGAGTTCGGCGACATTGTGTCGACTCTTGATAACACGTTTCAGATGAGGGAACACGGATGGAAAATTTGCTGACAGGCTTGCACCAGTTTCACAATCGCTTTGGTCGTGAGCGTGAATTTTTCTCAAAGCTGGCAGCGGGTCAGAATCCGAGCGCCCTGTTTATTGGATGTTCCGATTCACGCGTCGATCCTTCAATCATCACGCAGACTGGAATGGGCGAACTTTTTGTGATGCGGAATGCGGGAAATATCGTCCCCTGCTACGGAGCCTCGAATGGCGGTGAACCCGCGACTATTGAATACGCAGTCTCTGTATTGGGTGTAAGGGACATCGTTGTCTGTGGCCACTCTGGATGCGGTGCCATTCAAGCGATGTTGCATCCGGAGACAATGGAGAAGCTACCGTCAGTAAAAAGCTGGCTGAATCATGCAGAGGCCACCCGCCAGATCATGGCAGAGAACTACTCCAATCTGACTGGTGAAAGTCAGCTAGCTGCCGCCGTCCGAGAACATGTGTTGGTTCAAATTGAGAATCTTCAAACTCACCCTGCAGTCGCCGTGCGTCTGCAACGCGGAGAGTTGACGTTGCATGCCTGGGTCTACCGGATGCAGACCGGCGAAGTCCTGGCGTATTCATCCGATGACGGCAAGTTCACCGCCCTGACCAGTCTTCCGCCTGAAGAAGCGGGCAAACGCAAAGTGAGCAACCCCCGACAGGCGAAAAAGAAATGAACGACCATCCCCTTCTGGGTGATCAATACGAGCGGCCACGTCGGCAGATCGAACGTGAATTCGGTGTCCCTGTTCCAGGAGAGATCGTCGATCCGGCAGAGTGGACAAACACAGCCATCAAGAGGTTGCCAGCGGCCGGACCACTTGATCTTGTTGAGATATTTGGCCGTACCAAGCCAGTGATGCTGGATATTGGTTGCGGCAATGCGCGCTCCACATTGGCTTCCGCAGTCTGGCGACACGATGTTAATCACTTTGCCACAGATGTGTTGCCGGTCGTGATTCGCTATGCCACGCGGAGAGCAAATCAGAGGGGGCTGAAGAACGTACGGTTCGCTGTGATCGGTGGTCGCGAACTACTGGCCGATTACATCGCGCCGCAGAGCATCGCGGAAATCCACGTCTATCACCCACAGCCCTATTACGATGCGAAGCAAGTTCACAAACGTTTGATCACGCCCGAATTCATGGCACTCGTTCATCGCTCGCTGATTCCGGGTGGCCTGCTTGTCCTGCAGACGGACAACCCCGGCTATTGGAAGTACATGCAGCAAGTGGTGCCGTTGTTCTTTGAATTGACAGAACAACCTGGCAAGTGGCCCGATTCTCCGAAAGGCCGGACTCGGCGTGAGATCATCGCGCTGCGACAGGGTTTGCCTGTCTTTCGAGGGACGGGGACACCGCGCGCGGATATTTCCGCTGCTGAAGTGCTGCGACTGGCTGAGTCATTACCGCCACCGACATTCGACGCGGATCGAAAATTGATGGCGCTGGATAAGATGGAACGGTCCGAAGGAAGTGACCAACCGCCGCGAGGCAAGAAACGTTAGCGTTTACGGTCTATCTGCCTTGGATGCTGCGGCAATCTTTATTGAACGCAGACCAGAGCTGCTCGATCTTTCCCTGTGCCCAATTAACCGTTTGTTTGGAGATGTCTTTACGGCGGCCCATATTTCCAATTTCGCGTTTGGCCTTGGAATACGCCTCGTAGACGCTGTCGCCGGCCTGCATCATTCGGGTCGAAGTGCGCGCCGCCTCTCCAGACACCATGAAATCGCCCAGCGTGTTCTTGACGGTCTTCCCTCCGTCATGAACTTGCTGTGCCGCCGTGAGTTTCTGATTCAAGGCCCCGTTAATCCCGCGGACCGCGCTTCTCCCTTCGCCAACGACTCGCTCGAATTCGACCAGGACTGGCTTCGTTTGCTCTTGTTCGATTGCCGTTTGCTCGGCGCTCGTCCGTATGCATCCGATCAGGACAGCGCTTCCCAATGCAAGAACAACAAGTTGTTTGCCTGAGACAATTCTCATGGTCATGATCTCAAGTCTGATGCGAAACGATTGCCGAGTTCCGCAAGTCGGGAACGTCCGACAATGGCCGTCACCTGGAGCGCATCCCACGTAAGTGCTACACGCACTAGGCATGTGATTTCTGCATTTTGAAGGTACGTTATGCAGGCCAGTCAGGTCGCCCGAAAATCCTGTTGGCCAGCGAAATTCGTGACGAGTCAGCAAGAACGGGCTAGTTGTTAGACACAACCCCGCTTTCTACGATGCCAATAGAACAATCGGATTATTCAACTCAGAGAGAACACCATGCCAAAAGCAAGTTTGATCATCCTGCTGGGACTGTTGTTGTTGAACTGTGGTTCCTCCGCAAACGCGGCACCTCCTGTCCCGGACAATGTCATCTGGGAAACGGACATCGACTATTCGACCGTTGGGGATGACCATTTGCAGTTGAACCTGGCGCGACCGAAGACCGGTTCCGGTCCCTTCCCCGCCATTCTCTGTATTCATGGAGGGGGCTTTCGCGCCGGCAAACGCGATTCCTACGATGCCCTTTGTTTGAAGTTGGCTGAACGCGGCTACGTCGCGGCCACGATGACCTATCGCCTGGCCCCCAAGCATCAGTTCCCCGCGGCGGTCTATGATACGAAGGCAGCGGTGCGCTGGCTGCGAGCGAATGCGAAGAAATACAACATCAACCCGGACAAGATCGGTGTCACTGGCGGGTCGGCCGGAGGACATCTGGCTCAGTTTCTGGCCGTGACCGCCAATATTCCTCAATTTGAAGGAACTGGCGGCAATCCGGAACAGTCGAGTTCTGTTGCTTGTGTTGTCAATGTTTATGGCCCCAGCGACTTCACCAAGTCGTACGGCAAAAGCGTCGACGCTCACGAAGTGCTGCCACTCTGGTTCGGTGGAAATCTGGAAACGAAACACGACCTCCACGTTCAAGCCAGCCCGCTGTACTGGGTGACGCCGAATGCGGCTCCGACGCTGTGCATTCACGGAACGGACGACAAGTATGTCGCGCACGAGCAGGCGGTCTGGCTCGTCGACAAATTGAAGGCAGCTACCGTTGATTCCGAACTGCTTACCTTGCAAGGCGCGGGGCATGGATTTAAGGGAGCAGATGCTGAGAAGGCCGACAAGGCTCTATTTGATTACTTCGACAAGAAACTGAAGTAAGGCCTGTTGTCGATATTGGAACTACCGGAGGATTCGCAGTCGGTGCAATGGCCAGCAGACATGAGTGACGACTCCGATGATATGGGAACTGGGAACTGCGAATTTGTGATGCCCCTCGGCACCCCTCTCCCAAGTTCTTGAGTCGTTTGACCGCATGGTGAAGTCGCCCAGAACAAAGTATTCGTCACTCGCCAGGTTCGCTGGTTGATCCTCAGTTCCCGACATTTCGAAATAGCTGTCGGGCAAATGAGATGCATATTTGATCTCCTGCAGGAGTTCTGGTGGCGTCAACATGGTGCCATTGGCCCAGACTCGATCCTCTTGAATTGTGATTTCTTCGCCGGGAAGGCCAACGAGTCGCGCCACATACATTTTTGAAGGCTCGGCGGGCAGTCGAAAGACGATGACATCCCAACGCGCTGGTTTCAGATACCGAGCAACGAGAAACCTGTCCGGTTCGAAGACGGTTTCAGAAGATTCAGTAGGCGCGGTGATGTGAAAATGATCTCGACAGATCATCAGTCGTTCATCGGCATGAGATGATTTGAATGGTGTGCAGTAAGCGGGAGCACCACATTCCGCGCACCGGCCTTCCCAGTGTGGACCGAGCAGCGTGGGAGCCATCAAATTCGAAGTGCCCTTAAATGACTCGAAAAGGAATGGACGAACAATAAAGAGCATTCCTGCGACCCAGACAGCTGGTGATACCAATGTCGGTAGCCATACGGTCAAGCTCGACGCGAATGATGTCTTGAAGACCCATGCGATGAGTGGAAATGGGGCCAGACAAATGATTGCCAGAATCAGCATCAATCCCTTCGGCGTCGTCGCTAAACCAAGATACATGCCACTGAAAAGGCAAATGAAGTTCAGGACTACGGTCATGACAGTCACGGTGGCGATCTGGCGGATTGACACATTTTGAATACGCGCCAAGTGTAGGCCGACTCGAAGCATGAAGACCCACAGCGCCAGTGAAAGGGCAAACGAACCTGCAAAAACACTCACCGCGATTATGGTCGACATCGTTTAAGTGTGATCCATTTTAGGTCGATGGTCGAAGCGAATACCAATTCAAGTGATGTCAAAGATCACCGTCATGGTACTTATGAATCAGGAGCGATAACAGTTTGGTTGTCAACGTTCGTTCGTCAACTGAAGAGGTCGAGAATTGGTTGACCCTCTTCGACCAATTGGACAGGTCTTCCCTGTGAATCTGGCAATCGCATCTCTGGGTCGATTCCTAGGGCGTGATAGATTGTGGCGGCAAGATCCTCTGGCTTATGAGGTGGCGAAATCGCATAGGCCGCATCCTTATCGGATTGGCCAAGAACCCGTCCCCCTTGGATGCCTGCTCCGGCGAGCACGGCGGGAAACAACGTACTCCAGTGGTCACGGCCCCAGTTCGTATTACCAGTTGGAGTGCGACCCATTTCACCCAAGCAGACGACAAGCGTTTCATCGAGCAGCCCTCGATCTTCGAGGTCGATTAACAGAGTCGACAGCGTTTGATCGAGACGCGGGATCAGTTGCTGTCCGACATCCTTGCTGCTGTTGTGCGAATCCCAGCTCAGTCCGTCAGGGGCATCCCAATGGACGGTCACGTATCGAACACCGGCCTCAACCAATCGTCGTGCCAACAATGCGGATTGGCCAAATAAATGGCGTCCATAACGATCGCGCAACGGGGCCGGTTCCTGCCGCAGATCGAGAGCTGTTCGAGTCCGTTCTGACGTGACGAGGTCCATCGCTCGCTGTTGGAAGCGATCATATACTTTGAGCGATGTTTGCTGGTCGCGAGACCGCAGTCGTTGGTCGAACTGCGTGAGCAATGATTGTCGACGATTCAAACGATCCAGTGTCATCGACGCGGATGTATTGAGTCCGTCAATTTGAAATGTCAGTTCGTCGTCCGTGCAATCGCGAAAGTACGGGTTGTCTTTGCTATCCGTCTTCTCAATCGAAGTGGTGACGGGATCGTAGCCTCGTCCCAACCAACCGGCGTACTCACCGGGGCGTTGCAAACGGACTGAGTAAGTTTGAATCTTGCCCAAGCTGTTTGGAAGGACGACGTAGTTGGGCAGTCCCGCAGCCGCCTTCTTCGTCTGCAACGCGATGTTCGTGTTTTGAGACAAGTAATCAACCGCCGAACCGATCGATGGCCAGTCTTGCGGAGTGGCATTGAAACCTCCGCCGATCGGTACCTGCCATCGCTTGCCCGTCTGAATGTAGTGTCCGCCGCCGCTGTGGTCGTTGTATGAATGTGACAGCGTGCGAACGACGGCGAATTTGTCTGAGATGTTGGCACACCGGCCCAATAATTCACAGATATGCAAATCAGGTGTACGCGATGCAATTGGCGAATACGGGCCACGCACTTTGCTCGTCGCATCGGGCTTCATATCGAATGTTTCGAGCTGGCTCGGTCCGCCAAACAGGAACAAGAAGATGACGCTTTTGGCTCGAGCCGTGCGATCAGGTGACGCGGCTTCCGCACGCAACAGTTGCGGTAGTCCCAGACCAAACAGCCCTGCTCCGCCTGCCTGCAGCAGATCACGGCGCGAGATTGTTCCACACGCTGACTGACTGCGACCGAGTAGATTGAGCATCCCGCTCTCCCTCATTGAATGGCGAATCGATGCATCGACTGGTATTGATGTTATTCGAGGGGCGGCGAACGAGCAATACGGTGATGGAAAGCGATTCCGCATTGGACCATTTGCGGGCGTTCGTCTAAAACAGCCCTTGAAAGCCATTGTTCTGTTGTTGCTGTCTGCTTCCCTCGGCCTCACAAATTGTCTTGATCTTCATGCACTCCACCACTGCCGTTGTTGAACGTTATCTGTCTGGAACGCGAGTCGACACGTTTCTTGCTCGTCACTTGCGTAGCTATACGGCGTGGCGGTTGCATCGTTTGGTGCGAGCGGGGCAAGTGACCGTGAATGGAGCTGTCGCGGCTCCTGACCAGCGAGTGTTTGCTGGCGAGTCCGTGTCAGTCCGACTGTTGGAGCCGCCTGACAACCTGATGCCCGCTGAAGAGATTACGTTCGGGATTGTCTATGAGGACGAGTGGCTGTTAATCGTCGATAAGCCCGCTGGGTTGATCATCCATCCTTCGGGTCAAAACCCTTCGGGGGCTTTGACCAACGCGATTCAATACTATCTGGACCAGAATTCCGACTTCCCGGGCCAAAAGAAACCGGGGATTGTCCATCGATTGGATCGCGATACCAGTGGAGTCGTGGCCACGGCGAAAGACCATCTCTCGCACCGGCTGTTGTCCATCCAGTTTCAGCGAGAACGGATTGCCAAGTCCTATACCGCGATCGTTGACGGCTTTGTGAAGCAAGACGAGGGGACAATCGACCTGCCGATTGGGCGGGCTCGCAGCGGAGCCAGCGCGTTGATGTCGTGCCAGGCGGATGCTATGGACGCCAAAGCCTCGAAAACGAACTATGAAGTTCTGGAGCGATATCCCCGACATACTTTGATTCGCGCACGACCCAGGACTGGCCGGCTGCATCAGATTCGTGTCCATTTCGCGACGATCGGTCATCCGATCGTTGGTGACGAGTTCTACGGCATGCTGGGGGCTCTCAAGCCAGGCCGCGAAGTGGTCGTGCCCGGTCAACCGCCCCCGCCACCGGCATCCCCCTACATCAGCCGACAAGCTCTCCATGCAACAGAGATTTCGTTCTCCCACCCCATCCTGGATGAGTGGCGGACGTTCGTCGCCCCGCTGCCAGACGACATCGAGCAAGCGATTGAATTAATTCGCGGATTGTAGGCATCGCTTACTGGACCACGACTTCTGTCGTCCCCGCGCAGGCGGGAATCCAGTTCCTGGCGCGATTCAGAAAGCTGTGTCGATGCCGCCTGACGACTCGCTGGATTCCCGCCTGCGCGGGAATGACGAGCAAGACCCGTGAGTGTTGCTCGTTATTTGCTGTTCACGTGCTTCACCGGCAGCGGTGCATCAAGCGTGTCTTTGTTCGGCTGGAAGCCATTTCCGTCCACATCGACAAAGATGGGATTGGAGATCGCGGCCGGTTCTGATTCGCCAAAGGTCGGCCCGTGGACGCTGCCTAACTTACCGCCGACTTGTCCCGTGACGACGACGAGGTGTGCGTCGCCCTTCAGTTCGAGATCAAGAGTTCTCTCAAACTTGATCACGCCACTGCGGAACGCGTCAGGATTTTTGTCACGAGAATAGTCATGGATTGAGTGAGTGCGGCCGTTGACCAGGACAAACAGGCGATTGACATCCAACCAGTTTGCACATTGCACGCGAACTTTCAGGGTGACCTTCCCACTGGCTGCCTTGAGATCCTGGCCGGCAACATGAGATTCCGGCTTGCCAGCTTCCGTGGCAGTGACCTCCAGGTAAGGACCGTTCGACATGATCAGACGCCCCTGCTCGGCTGCGTGAACCATCTCCATGTGATCGATCTTCGCCGGATCGTCCGTCGACGATTGCAGCCAGTTCCGCAGCGAACCAGAACCGTGATAGTTGTAGTGGGCATCCGTATTGACCACCCCGTAAATCCTGAATCCCTGATTCAGCAACTGCAACCAATTGAAGACGGTGTTATGTGAAGTCGACTTGCCGCGTTTGGCCGTCGGGCCCAAGTGCAGTGCGTCTTCAATCGGATGGATTTCAACGACATCCATGAAGGGAAACGCCCGCTCGAATCCGGCATCCGGTTTCCCATCGCCGTTCTTGTCGTAGAACATCCAACCCATATCGGGATGATTCACCTGTAGCAGTTTCTCGCTACGATCATCCCACAAGACCAGCCGTTCAATCTGCGTTTCCAAGTCCGGTCCCGAGACCGGTCCCCCACCGTCTTGAGTGCGAGGCGTATACTTCATCGGGAATGCGTTCTGATGATTGAGCGGCAACGGCGATCCGGTCATTTCGATACCCGAGACCGATGTCAGGAAGTTTTCGATTCCCAGTTGCTTGATATGCGGCGCATAAGTGCTGACTCGGTTATGTTCTGTACACGGAGCGAACTCGATCTGCTCGCAGACGAGATTGAGAACGCGGCCCAATTGGCTGGACGTGTTGTCGCCCGATGGAGTGCTGTGACTATGAAAGTCCGTGCTGACCCAGCCTGGCGTTTCGATGGATCGAACAAGGACATTCTTCAACGGCGAGTCTGCGCCATCCTTGACCTCGATCTCGGTGTGGATCACGTCGAATTCGGGGCCGTGGCTGATGGTGACGGCATATTCTCCGGGCGGAACCGTTTGGACGAATTGTCCACTGGCTGTGTAAATCAAGTTTCGTAACGCGAATTCGGCAGTTTCCGGTCCGAAATCGAGTTTCGCGTCAGCCGCGACAGGATTCAGTTCGATCTTGCAGGGTATGCGACCTCCGCTGGTATCGGTGATCGTGCCAACAATGTGACCTCGCGGTACCGACTGCTTCAACGCGACTCGATTGTCACCGGCATTGATATGGATCGGTTCGCCCTTCCCGATGGCGTTACCGCAGAAGTGCAGCCGCGCGGTGTAGTCACCGGGGACGAGTTTCGTCTTGAGCTCCGCTGAATTATCCAGACGAGCCATTCCGAGAGCTGTTTCGCCCTGCATGAGTTCCAGCATCAGGTTGCCCGTTGCGAAGCGTCCCGCGTCACTTGTTGAGAACACCACACTCGCCACGGCTGGTGCATTGCTCGCAATTGCTTGAACATCGAAGATGGTGGGACCGGCATACAGACGCCGCTTGAGCTGGAATGAATCTCCAGGCGGTAACATCACAGAGGATTCGCCGGCCTCGTTCACATACTTAATCGTGGTAACCCGAGCATCGCTGGTCATCTGCAGTTTGAACCCTGCAGCATCAAGTCCATAGGCCTGTCCCCAGTATCGATCGGACAACCAGAATCGATCGTCGATTCCATTGGGGCTGCGAAACATGTCCTCGTTCTTGCTATCGGCTCGAAAATCATCTTCGAGTTTCACGGTCAGCGACTTGGCTGACTTATTGGTGAACGTGGTCGTGACAGTCAGATAGGGCTGATCTTGATGCAGTTCGTAGGCGACTAAGGCTTCAGGCCGCTCGTCGGTCCCTTCCGCGCTTACGACGATCGCGGATGTCTCGCCGACG
>DASYEA010000757.1:0-3680 GCA_036499265.1 Schlesneria sp.
GATTCAGCGATTCGGATCGGCGTTCCAAATCAAGCCGCTCTGCGTCAGAGAGCGGTTCGGTTGATTGATGCAGCTTGAAGAACGCTGCGATCGCAGGACCAGGCTCGCCCAGTCCCAGCGCGACTTCGTCAAAGATCGTCCCGATGCGTCCGACGGGAACATCTTGTTCCAATCGAGCCACCCGAGCCCCCGCTTGGCGATCAACGACGCCTCCATCGGGTTTCAATTCGTCGTTGACCAGCTTCATGAAGGTCGACTTGCCGGCACCATTACGGCCCAACAGTCCCACCCGTTCACCTCGTTCGACCGAAAAGTCAACGCGTTCCAGCAGCGGCGGACTCACGAAACCAAACGACACACCACGAAAACAAACAACAGCCATTCACCGCCCCAGCAACTATAGATCAGAACTTTTTTGCCAGCCAAACCGCTAATTTTACGAAACTGGTTGACCAAACGAAAGCTGAGTTGCCAACTTATGAAGAAGGCCTCTCCCATCAGCCAAGTCGATTGCCTCAACTCACTCAGGATCACTCGGTGGTGCCGCGTGCTGCATGCAGGCGAGTGTGATGCGGATCGTGTCGTAGGTGACTGTTCCACCCAGCGTTTCGAAGATCGGTCTCAGACGGTTGTCCGGTTGTTGTCGGCGGGCCTCGATAATTTTTCGCGAAGTCTCTTCGTCGACCCAGGCTGATGGATCGCTGAGTTCTGTTTGATGGATGAACTCGACCAGGTATTCACACACGGTCGCGGGTGCTCGATTGACCGCGAGGCGAACTTCTTCGATCGATTTACCTTCGCGGAACAAGTCGAAGGCCGCCTGTTGAGCAGCAGATGTGGAGACCGCTTCGGCGACAGTTTCCGATTGTGGCTTCGTCGATGTGGACGCGATGTCTGTTGCCAAGCCGCGGGCAGCAGCGTGTTGGGCGATTGCCTGCAGGAACGTTTCGCCGTATTCGGCAGTCTTTTTGTCGCCGACGCCGTGGGCTTGCCGAAAGCCGGCCAGTGTGGTGGGACGTCGCCGAGCCAAGTCACGCAGCGTCGTATCCGCAAAAACGACAAACGGAGGGACGTTGTGATCGGTGGCGATCTGGCGTCGGAGTTGGCGTAGTGTTTCGAACAGGCCCGAATCGACTCCTTCCCACGAATCAGCCTCGCTCTTGGCGGCTCGGGAAGCGGTTTTCTTGGCGGCCGCTTGCAGCAGTCGCGGGGTCGATTTGCCTTGCAGGAGCTCTCTGCCTGTGGGTGTTACCTTGAGAACGTTGTACTCACCGACTCGAGTCATGTAGCCTTGCGACGCCAACTGTTCGATCCAATCGCGGACGTTGGTTTTCTTCTCGTTTTTCAGCAGGCCCCACGTCGACAGTTGATCGTGACCATTTTCGACGATACGGGCTTCTCGCGAACCGGTCAGGACTTGAGCGACATAGTCGGCTCCGAAGCTCTCTTTCACGCGCACCACACAGGAGAGGATCTTCTGGCCGAGGATCAACGGTTCGGCAACTTGTTCAATCTGTTCCAGGCAGACATCGCAGGCTTCGCAGTTGTCCTTGCCGAACGATTGGCCGAAATGTTCGACCAGGACTTTGTGTCGACAGGTCACGCCGTTGCAGAAGCGCTCCATCGACTTCAGGCTGTCGTCGGCCTGTCGGAAGGCGTCCGCGGGCAGATCGCTCAGCATCTTCCGCCAGGTGATGAAGTTGCCCGCCGTCCAGATCAGCCAGCAACTCGCTTCCAGTCCATCGCGGCCCGCTCGACCCGTCTCTTGCTGGTAGTGTTCCAACGACTTGGGCGAGCCCGTGTGGATGACGTAGCGGACGTTGGATTTGTCGATCCCCATCCCGAACGCAACGGTGGCGACAACGATCTGAATGTCGTCGTTGAGAAATTCATCCTGATGCTTGTGCCGTTCCTGATCGCTGAGGCCCGCGTGATACGGTTTGGCTTTGTATCCCGCGCGGCGTAGGGCTTCGGCTAGTTCATCGACTTCGCGGCGGGAGATACAATAGACGATCCCCGACTCGTTCGGGTTCGCGTCGATGACTTCGCGAACCTGTTTCAAGACTTCTTTTCGCCGGACGACTTTATAGACGAGGTTCGGCCGATCGAAGGATCCGACCAGCAATTCCGCGGATTCCAGTCCCAACTGTTCGACAATATCGCGGCGGACCTGCTCGGTGGCGGTCGCAGTGTAGGCATGCACGCCGACCTTGGGGAACCGCGAACGTAACTGCCGCAGCATCCGGTATTCGGGTCGAAAATCATGACCCCACGCGCTGATACAGTGAGCTTCGTCGATGGCGATTAACGAGACTTCGACATCCGCCAGAAAGTCGAGCATCTTCTGAGTACAAAGTCGTTCGGGCGCGACATACAGCAGCTTTAGATTGCCGCTGCGAACGTCGGCAGCGATCTGCTGTCGTTCGGCGGCTGTTTGGGCGCTGTTCACACAAGCGGCGGAGATCCCGCATTCCCGCAAGGTGTCAACTTGATCCTTCATCAGCGAAATCAAGGGCGACACCACGATGGCGATGCCTGGCATCGTGACCGCGGGGGCTTGAAAACAGATCGATTTCCCGCCACCCGTCGGCATCACGACCAGCGAATCGCGATGTTCGACAACAGCCTGCATCGCTTCAGCTTGCAGCGGGCGAAACGAATCATAGCCCCAGTAACGGAGCAGCGCATCACGCAGCGGAGTCGTCGGTTCGGCAGTCGCAGTCACAAGGGAACCTGAAGCAGTAGGAAGGCGTCTAAGATCGGAGGGGTATACTTGGCGTGGATCAGTCGGATGCCCGCAATCGCAGGCGGCGTTTTCCCGATCATCATATCCACAAAGCCGATGCGATTCAGGAAACTACAGCAAACAATCATACCGTTGTGACGGGACGACGTGTAGAATTGGACGAGACCAAAACTGCCGGAATTCCCTTCGGTAGATCATGGGTGGAGACCGCTGTGCCGAAGAACCTGAACCGGGAAGAAGTGATTGTCTCGGAGCATCTGTCCGACTTGCGCGGTCGAGTTCGGCTATTGACCTGGGTTTCCGGTTTGTCCTGGACCGTGCTGATCTTGTTTGGCGGCTTGCTGGTTTCGGGGTTGCTCGATTGGACCATCCACTTCGATGATCCGGGATTGCGGTTGGTGATTGGGGTCAGCCTGTTGGGAGCCGCCGGTTTCATGGCGTGGCGACAGTTGATCCTGCCGTTGCTACAACCGCTGACGACCACGTTTCTGGCTCTGCGAATCGAGCAACGATTTCCCGGCTTGCACAGCCGTGTTCTCAGTGCCGTCGAATTCCTGCACCATAAAATGGATCCCAAACTGGGTTCGCCCGAGTTGCAGCAGGCGGTCGTTGAGAATGCGTTGGAGGACCTGGAAAAGATCGAAACGAGTGACGTTGTCGAAACCAAAGCGATCAAACGGATCACGATCGCCGGGGCGGTCCTGTGTGCCATGATCGCCGTCGTGGTGCTGCTGCATCCGGTCGAGGCAGGGACATCCGTCAAGAGGTTGATGTTTCCGTTCGCCGACTGTCCCTGGCCACGTCAGTTTGCATTGACCCTGGTCCGCCCGGACATGACGCCGGTTATTCCAGAGCCCGATCAACCAATCCTGATTGCCCGTGGAGATACACTGGAGTTGTATGTCGTTGACAAACGCGGTCGCTTGCCGGAACG
>DASYEA010000758.1:0-8704 GCA_036499265.1 Schlesneria sp.
CACGCCGCCAACGTTCATTCTGAGCCAGGATCAAACCCTTTTGGTATTTGTTTCAAACAACAACTGACAGCAAGCTGCCAACTGAGATTATCGACGAGGTTTGATAGCTAGACAGACGTATGACGAGTTTTTTTGTGATACAGCACAAGCATTCGAAAACGCTTGCAAACGTATCGCTTGGATTCGTACTACGTACGTCCAGCAACCGCTTCAATACTGCAAAGCTGAATTCTCAGAACCATCCAACCAGATTGTCAAAGAGCTGTCCGCTGCGTCAGTTACTTTTGCGTTTCGTTCGCGGCGGGGAGGAAAGAAGATATCCGGTCCGGCCGCGTTCGTCAATCAACTGGGACAAGATTCTCGAAAGGATTTTGAAACGATTTGTTGCCATCAATTCAGGCCACGGCTTTGACTTCTTTGATGATTTTTCGTCAAAAGAGAAAGTGGCCGTGATCCGCGAAATCATTTCGTCGTTGTGGCCCTTGATGGTTGTCCGCCGGAGGGTCAATTCATCTCTCACTTCGTCTCGCACTCGTCGGCAATTCGGAATGACAGCTTCAGATCACAACTCTGATCCGCTCCCGATATCTCGTGATGACGCTGATGTCATCCTTGAGCAGGCCGATCTTGCATTGCAGGCTGGAGCTCCATTGGCGGTGGGCCTGCGAGCCATGGCTGCCGAAGTGCAGGTGCCAATCGCTCTTCTGATTCCAGTGGTCTTGGAATTAACCCTGATTGCGATCGTAATTCTCGTACATGCCATTTGGTTGCAATATTTCACTCAGGCGGCTCTGTGTTGCGGGTTACTTGGGATTCAGATCGCGTTCGTGTGGATCTACTCATATGTCCGCGCATCACGGTCGCGTGCGGGTCTGCTCACCATGGCCCATCGGCTTGAGGCAGGCGAGCCATTGCCGCAGGTACTCGCAATTCTGAAATCGCACATCTCGCCGTTGATTCTGACATTGCTCGACCGCGGTCTGGAACTCGGTCGATTCGACACAGTCCTGCACTGGGCGGCTGAACAAGGGCGCAGACGTCGCAATCTCCACTGGACCTTGGGATTCGCGTTGACCTATCCGATGTTTCTATTGGGGGTGGGATTTCTCACCGGTTCATTCTTGCTCATTGGCATCGTGCCCGGCTTCCGCAAAATTTTCGACGATTTTGGCACCGAATTACCCGTCTTGACCAAGGTCATCATCGAGGTCAGTAGTTTCCTGGTGAATTCCTGGCCTTGGATCCTTGGCTTTCTGCTACTCGTCAGCATTGCTGTGGGCATTGCCGCCTCTGTTGCGGGCAACTGGCTGGTGACTCGCAAGTGGTCTCCCTTTATCCCCGTGATCGGACCGTTATTTCATTTGGAGACGTTGTCAGAGTTCTGCAACTTGATGGCGATTTTTGTGGAATGCCAGATGCCCATCCCAAAGTCGCTGCGATTGGCCAGTCGAGCGACGCACGATCAATGGTTGCAATCCGCCTGCGACAACCTGGCCACCGACATCGAGCGCGGCCATGCCAGTGATACTTCAGCCCTGATCGTGGGAATTCCCGTCGCGGTTTCTCAATTGATTCGTGAAGGGTCAAGTTCTGAATCGATGGCGGAAGCGTTGCGTGGCGTGGGTGACCTCTATTCCACGCGAGCCGAAGTCAATTCGAAGCTGGTGACCGTGATTGCCGAGCCTTTTATCATCATCGTGACCGCCATTGGAATCGGCACTACCGTCGCCGCGTTGTTCCTTCCCCTGGTCAAACTCTTAAACGATCTCTCCTAACGGCAGGGTGTTTGCCTTGGACATTGGGCTGACAGTACTGATCCTCATCGCTCCGGTCGTGATCTTCATGACGGCGCTGACTGTTCGCATTGCTGCGGACTCGCAGCCGGAGTCGTTTTCGGCGGCACCAATGCGCCTGCTGATGGTGGCCATCAGCTATGCGTTGTTTGGAATTGGCTTTGTTGCGCTGCTGTTCATGCTCTTCGTCAACGTCGGTGCGGCGATTTCTGAATTGATCTTGTTTGCATTGGCATTGTCACAGCTAGTCGATGTCGAATTGAAAGTCGCTGGGAAACGGCAACAAGCACAACAGGCCGAACTCTTATGGTTACTCGCGACGACCGTGAGCAGCGGCAGCAACCTGGCGACCGATATTGAGAGCTACGCCAAAGGCTGCTGGGGATGGCGACGCCGACGACTCATGCAATTGGCGAAACGCATCCGGCAGGGAACTCCCCTGAGTGAGATCGTCGTGCCCCAAGGGTTGTTGGCACGTTCAGCGACACTGGAGATCCAGGCGGGAATGCGATCGGGACGGTTGTACGAAGCACTGCGTTCCGCCGCGTTGCGACAGACACGAGAACTGATTGACGATTCTCAGTCCGGGCGAGCCCAACTGGCACTGATGTATCCCGCGGTGATGATCACTACGGCGTCTCTGCTCGTCGGTTTCTTGATGTACTACATCGTCCCGAAGCTCAAAAAGATCTTCGACGACTTTGGGACCGAACTTCCGGCAATTACGAAGACACTGATCTCGGCGTCCGACAATGTTCTGCATTTCGGCATTTTGATCTGGCCGCTGGTCGTACTGCCTGTTGTTCTCTTTGCGGTCACATCCATCGCACAATTCTATGGATGGCGTGTCGTCTCACAAAAGCTTGTTGGCTTCTGGTTTGCCCGTGCTCACACAGCGGATCTGTTGAGATTCATGTCGCAGGCCGTTGCCTCGGGACGTCCCTTGCATCAGTCCTTGGAAGGCCTCGCCTACATCGGTGTACCATCGCTGATGCAGCGGCGAGTCTCCGCGATGACATCTGCCATCGTGCAGGGAGATTCCTGCTGGCAGCAAATGCGCCGTCAGCGTTTTTTGCGCCGCAACGAAGTCGTGTTACTCGAAGCGGCCGAAAAAGTTGGCAACCTCCCTTGGGCGATGAATGCCATCGCGGACGGAATCGAACGTCGCTGGACGTACCGACTGCGTGGTCTGATGGAGATCTTCGGCCCGTTAGTTGTCGTGTTGATGGGAATGGCAGTCGGATTCATCGCGTTGGGGATGTTCATGCCATTGGTCAAGTTGTTGAATGACTTATCGTAAGTCTTGAACATAGAAATTGAATAGGTTCGACAGATGTTCTTGAGACGGCATAATTGGGATCGCTACGATAGACCGACGCGGACAAACGGTGCTCGTCTGCCAGATCGTCGTCGAGCGTTCACGATCGTCGAACTGATCGGCACGCTGATCCTGTTGGGGGTCGTGTTTACCGTTTCGGTTTCGATATTGGTTGCAGTGTCACGAGAGCGCAAAAACACCACTCAACGGCAGCATGCCTTGCAGCATGCCAACAGTCTGCTGGAGCATGCGACAGCGAGAAACTGGTCCGAGTTGGTGGCAGGCACTCAAGAAATTCCCCCGACCTCATCGGATCTACAAGCGCTCCTGCCCGGAATCGACCAAAGCCTCGAAGTGTCAGAACCAGGGGCTGATCGATCGAAGCAACTCACTGTGTCAATTCGCTGGAAAAACCAGCAGGGCCAAGCGGTCGCGCCGATCCAACTCGTGGCTTGGGTCTATCCCTCCGAGGAGCCTCTGCCATGAATCGTCGTCGTGGAGCGTCCTTGATTGAATTGATGGTTGTGATCTCGATGTTGACCGTCATTTTGGGATTGGTCGGAGTGCTGTTTCATCGAATGTTCCAAGCAGAGCAGTTGTCTGCTCGGTCGACGGTTACCGAAATCACGACAATGCGAGTGGCAGACCAGTTTCGGCGAGATATCCATGCAGCCGAATCCGTGAAGCGGTCGGAGGCAACCGGCACGGCTCTGCCAACATTGGAACTGAAAAATTCGGGCGATGCTCCGACAATTTTGTACACAGGCGGTCCCAATCGAATTCAAAGAGACGTGCTTGAGGGTCAGAAGACCGTCGCGCATGAAACGTATCGACTGCCGAGTTGCCGAATCACATTCCCCACATCGGAGCCCGAGGTCGAAGAATCCGACCACCACGCTGCGTTTGTCACGTTGTATCTGGAACGTCCTCACGCGACAGTAACAGTCTCAACGCAAGCTCAACCGACGTTACGAGGCATCGTCATCGACGCGGAATTGGGGCGAGATCAGCGGTTGGCCGCCGCCCTCTCGCGGCCACAGCGTGCTGAGGACAAAGCTCCATGAAAAACAGCTTTCAAGTCCGCTCTCCCCGTTCCCAGCGTCGTGGCTCGGCTTTAGTGTTCGCGCTGATTGCCCTGCTGGTGTCGTCTCTGATCGGAGCGTCGTTGCTGCGAGGCTCATTCTTGTCGATGCAGCAAGTCAAACGAGAACAATTGCACCTGCAAGCCAATTGGCTTGCTGAATCAGGTTGCCGCCGAGCAATCAGTCGGCTGCAAGCAGATCCTGCTTACGTCGGTGAGGAATGGGTTGTTCCCGCTGAGCAACTGAAGTCACCGCATTCGGCAACGGTGACGATTGCGGTTTCGGAGGCAACCGGGGAGTCAGACCAAACGATTACCGCCATTGCCTCCTATCCACAGCAAGCCACGACTCAGTTTCGCGTCACGAAGCGACTGACGATTCCTCAGCAGGCGGAAATGAAATGAACATGGCACAAGATTTGTCTTCGAATACATCTGATCTTGAGGAGTCAAACATGTCTCTCGGCATCACTTTCCATCCGACAGATCGGACGGTTCAGCGCAAGTCAAATCGTGGATTCACGTTGATTGAGTTACTGGTCGTCATCGCGATTATCGCAGTACTCATTGCCCTGTTGTTGCCGGCAGTACAGCAGGCTCGCGAAGCGGCCAGGCGGACTGCATGCAAAAACAATCTGATGCAAGTCGGCCTGGCGCTGCAAAACTACGTGATGGCTCACGATGTCCTGCCGCCGGGAACACAGAATGCAAAGGGACCGATCCTGAGTGTTGAAGATGTGGATCAGTACCATATGGGTTGGATCGTGCAAGTCCTCCCCTATTTCGATCAGGGGAATGTTTACAACCATGTCGACTTCAAAAACAGTGTCTATGCACCACAGAACGCCGCAGTGCGATCACGACGACTCAACGTCTTGAACTGTCCATCTGATCCCGGCATGCGCGTCGGAGCGACAACCGCCACGACCAACTACAACGGCGTTCACAATGACTATGAAACGGCAATTGACGTGGACCAGAACGGAGTCTTGTTCCTGAACAGTTCCATTCGGTACGACCAAATCACGGACGGAAGCTCGAACACTTTTTTTGTGATGGAAGCACGTTTGGATACGGGCAGCGACTTGGGCTGGATGTCTGGGACACGCTCGTCTCTACGAAATGCCGTCGTTTGGGCGAATAAGTCCGCTGCCGCACCAGCGAACGGACCAGGGAATCCAACACCGACTCCTGACGCAGCCCCAGATGAAGCGACGACGCCTGAGCCGTTCTATGAGTCTCACGTGGTCTTCGGCGGCGGCGCGGCAGCGATACAACAGCAGTTGGCCAACATGCAAACCAAAACCGAGTATGTTGGGGGAGCGAGTTCCCATCATACTGGCGGATACCATGTTGTCCTTGGCGACGGCTCTGTTCGGTTCATCAGCCAGAACGTGAGTCTGCCCGTTTTGCGAAACTTGGCCAATCGCGCCGATGGCGAAATGCTTGACGACTTCTAACTTGCCACCAGCGATTTTGCCGAAACGATTTCACGTAACATATTGTCAATTCGGTAGTAATATCTTTTCCGTGGTAAAGTAGTGCGGGTAGGCAGCTGTTGCATCCGGACCAATTGCGATCTCTTTTTGAGACGCTGGCCAGAATGTGCGAACCTGATTGGAGTGCGCAGTTGGGGCTGACTATGATGGCATGTCACGCGGGATCCGACAGGTCACGAATCGGCCGCGCCTTTTCGGACTTGCCGCGACAGCTTCGGGATCACCATGCCTGGGACAGAGAACTCGGAACGGATTGCCATCGTCGGCGTCGGCGGTATCTTTCCGGGAGCGCCAGATCTAGACACTTTCTGGCATAACATCTCGCACGGCATTGATGCGGGCCGACATGTGCCCGATGGCCGCTGGTACTTGTCTCCCGACAAGGCGTATGCCCCGTGGCCACCCCAACCGGACCGAGTCTATTCCACCTGGGGCTGCTTCATCGAAGGTTTTCAGTTCGATCCGGAAGGCCTGGATCTGGACCGCGATCTCCTGTCGCACCTCGACCCAATGTTCCATCTGGGGTTGCACGCGGCACGAGCGGCCTATCGCGATGCCCGCAGCCTCGCCGGAATTGAGCACTCGCGCGTCGGGGTCATCCTCGGCAACATCGCGTTGCCGACGGAATCGACCTCGGCGATTTGTCGCGACATCCTCGGTCGCACATTTGTCGAGAAGCTGATTGATACTGCTGCCGCTGCTGCTCGACAGAATTCGCCCACTGCATGGACGACTGCACTCTGCGATCCGGCCAAAGTCGACGCATTAAAGTCCAGCCTCAAGCGCAGTCACTGGGATCCCCGCAATCGCTTCGCCGCGGGTTTGCCGAGCAGCCTGATCGCACAAGGCTTGGGTTTTGGTGGAATCGCATTCACGTTGGACGCGGCCTGTGCCTCGTCACTCTACGCGCTGAAGTTTGCCGCCGAAGAACTGCTCTCCCGTCGAGCCGACGCGATGCTCGCTGGAGGCATGTCACGACCGGACTGCCAGTACACACAGATGGGCTTCGCACAGCTACAGGCATTGTCTCGCAAAGGCCGCTGCGCGCCGCTCAGCTCCGCCGCGGATGGCCTGGTGGTCGGTGAGGGAGCAGGTGTTTTCGTCCTCAAGCGTCTAGGTGATGCCGTAGCTCAAGGCGATCATATTTACGGAGTCATCGCGGGGATTGGGCTGTCGAACGATCGGGGTGCCAATCTGCTCGCCCCACACTCGGAAGGCCAACTCCGAGCAATGCGTTCCGCCTATGAGCAAGCGGGATGGAGTGCCAGCGACGTCGACCTGATCGAATGCCACGCCACCGGAACGCCAGTTGGCGATGCCGTTGAAATCTCCAGCCTGCATCAACTTTGGGAAGGTGAATCCGCTCGCCCCCGGCAATGCGTGATCGGCGGCGTGAAATCGAACGTCGGTCACTTGCTGACGGGTGCCGGTGCCGCCGGTCTCATGAAGGTCTTGTATTCCCTCAAACATCAAACTTTACCGCCAACAGCGAACTTCGCCCAACCGGCCGAACGCCTTTCCGCCAGCGACAGCCCCTTCCGCGTCCTGAGCCATTCCGAACCTTGGCAACGCCGCGCCGCCGATGCTGCGTCGAACGATGCGGAAACTCCTCGACGGGCCACGATCAATGCATTCGGCTTCGGCGGAATCAACGCGCATGTGCTGATTGAGGAGTGGAACAGGGAAGCAGCACCACTTCAGAGTACTCAGCACTCAGTACTCAGCACTGAAGGGACCTCGACGCATCCCGATCCCAGCGACATCCCCATTGCCATCGTGGGACTGGACGCTCACGTCGGAACTTGGGATTCGAAGCAGGTCTTCCAGGAAAACGACTTCCAAGGCAAGCAGGGCGACTTTGTTGATCTGAACTGGTGGGGTGTCGAGAACTCTGCGTGGTTTAATCGAGAGGAAATTGCCGACGACTACGGTCGCGTCGCTGCTCGACCGGTCCGACCCGTCGGCCGAGCGATCTCTGAAGTCCGGTTGCCGATGGGCCAGTTTCGCATACCACCGTTGGAAATGCAGGACATGCTGCCCCAGCAGCAGGTAATGCTGAAGGTGGCGGCGGGTGCTCTGTGCGACGCTGATGCACCGCATCGTACTGGCGAGTCTGACGCGGCGCCCACTGCTTCGGGTGATCAAGATGACAATCGTGCCAATCGAACTGGAGTGATCGTTGGCATCGAACTCGATCCGAACACAACGAACTTTCACTTCCGGTGGTCGATCGAACAAGACGCGGTTTGTTGGGGCAAGTTGCTCGGACTGGATCTGAATTCCGAAGAGTCGGCAACTTGGTTCAAGAACCTGAAAGATGCGGCTGGTCCGCCGCTGACACCGAATGGTGTCATGGGAAATCTCGGGGGTATCGTGGCGAGCCGGCTCGCGCGCGAATTTGATGTTGGTGGACCAAGCTTCACCGTATCCTGCGGTGGTTTGTCCGACGTGGTGGCTAGAGAACTTGCCACCCACATGCTGCAGCGCGGTGAGCTCGATCGCGCGATCGTCGGTGGAGTTTTACTGTCGACGGATCCGCGATGGCACGCATTCAAAGTCGCGGATGCCAGATTTGGTGCTGATACATCTGTCGATCCAGCGCAGATCTTCAAGTGTCATATTCGAGACGCGGCCGAGGCAATCGTCCTGAAACGTCTCGACGATGCAGTCCTCGAAAACGATCGGATCTACGCAGCGATCAAGAGATCGAACCTGAAGCATGACGCTCGTCCAAATGTCTGGACTGGCTTGAAGAAACAGTTCCCCGAGAAGGGTGGGATCAACGTGACAAGTAATTCGCTTGTCCTTCTTCTCGATCTTTACCAAGGATTCAATCGTTACGTTCGCGAAACTGAAGGGCAAAGCACGAGCGATTGGCCAATTGGTAAACTCTCACCTATCAGCCCGCGGCCGCGACACACCAAAGCATCATTCCGCTCAGCGGATGCGAGGATGGTTTCCTCAAAAGATGTCTACCTAGAGGAATACCCTTCAGCTCTCAGTCTCGTGGCAG
>DASYEA010000759.1:0-7623 GCA_036499265.1 Schlesneria sp.
GCTGGCAAGGGATCTTGCTGATAAGACACTACAAGTCCGGCTACGCTTGCAGTCGCTGCAGCAGTCGGGGGGTGGTGCGATTAGCTTGCAGACCGTCGACGGACAGACATTTGATGCGATTGTCTACGGCGAACTGGAGCCAAACCGTTGGATGCCCGGAAGCACCGGTTTTCAGCGAACCGCGTCGTATGGCGGGAAAGCCGAGGAGCAAGCTGACAAACAGTTCGTCACAATCACCCAAGTCCATCGCGACGACGGAACGATCGTTTGCTATCGCAATGGTCAACCGTATGGCAATCCCGTTCGGAAGGATCAGGCGGTCCGTTATGGTTCTGGCAAAGCCCAAGTCGTGTTTGGGCTTCGGCATGGAACCGATGTCGGTGGCAATCGGATGCTGAACGGGACGATTGCCAGTGCCCGCTTGTATGACCGAGCGTTGTCTGCCGCAGAAGTCGCCGTAAGCAGCGATTCCGCCAACACCTATGTCACCGAAAATGAAATCGCTTCAAAGCTTTCGGCCGATCAACGCGTTGTACGGGCGTCGCAGCAGAATGAATTGGCCGATTTGCGATTGAAGCATGCGCAGGTCTCGAAAGCGGGACCGCTGAAAATTTACTCGGCGATTGCGACTCAGCCTCCCGCGATGAAGATTCATAAGCGAGGTAGCGTCAGTCTGCTGGGTGAAGAAGTGGCTGCGGCGGGATTGGTCGCCTTGCAGGGTGTTGATCCCAATTTCGGCCTGAAGCCTGATGCCATCGAATCGCACCGGAGACTGAAGCTGGCGAACTGGATCACCGATTCGAATAACCCGTTGTTTGCACGGGTTCTGGCCAATCGCCTGTGGCACTATCATTTCGGGGCCGGGCTGATCGAAACTCCCAGCGACCTGGGTTTCAATGGAGGCAAGCCGAGTCATCCCGAGTTGCTCGAATGGCTTTCCGGAGAATTCGCAGCGGCAGATGGTCCCCGTCGTTTCTCAATCAAACGCCTGCATCGGTTGATGGTCAGTTCGGCGACCTATCGACAATCGTCACGGTTAAATCCACAAGCCTCAGCCGTTGATGCGGGCAATCGATTGCTGTGGCGAATGAATCCACATCGATTGGAAGCGGAATCGGTCCGCGATGCGATCCTGTGTGTGGCGGGAGAGCTGAATACCGAACTGGGTGGCAAAGGCTACGCGGATGTGAACTCGTACTTCTTCAAGGGGACGCAGTTCTACGATCCGATCGATCCGGCTGGGTTCGCCAACAATCGCCGCACGCTGTATCGCATGTGGGCTCGGGGCGGACGTAGTCCGTTTCTGGATACCTTTGATTGTCCAGATCCTTCGACGACGACGCCGCGTCGATCTGCCACCGTCACGCCGCTGCAGGCGTTGTCATTGTTGAACCATTCCTTCAGCCTGCGGATGGCTGACCAGTTTGCTGTGCGGCTGAAGTTCGAAGTGGGCGACTCGTCCGCGGATCAGATTCGTCGAGCCTACCTATTGTTATTCGGGCGTGAAGCGACGGCGGACGAAGTGACGTTTAGCCAGACTTACGTTCAGCGGCGCGGATTGCCTGCGTTTTGCCGAGCGATGTGGAATTCGTCCGAGTTTCTGTTTGTCGACTGATCGCGATGTCGTTGGAGATGAGACAATTGAGTATTCCGAACCGTCGCGATTTCTTGTCCTGGTCCGCTCATGGACTGACGCTGTCGGCATTCATGCATATGCTGCAGAAGGATGGCGGGGCTCGGGCTGCGGGAACGCCCGCCGAATCGGCCGATCCACCGCCGCATCTCATGCCGAAATGTCGTCGCGTCATTCATTTGTACATGTGCGGTGGGCTCAGTCATCTCGATTCCTTCGACTACAAGCCGCAACTCGAAAAATATCACGGCCAACCGCTGACGTCGGCCGAGAAGCCGGAGACGTTCTTCGGTCAGGTGGGGTTACTCCGTAAGAACGACTGGGGATTCAAGCAGCGCGGTGAGAGCGGCCTGTGGGTGTCGGAACTGTTTCCGCATCTGGCCGGTGTGGCTGATGAGTTGACCGTGATCAATTCGATGGTGGCGGACTCGGCCAATCACACCCCGGCGACGTTTCAGGCCAACACCGGATTTCGCTTGAACGGCTTTCCGGTGCTTGGGTCGTGGCTGTCCTATGGGATGGGCTGCGAGACCGAGGACCTACCTGCTTATATCGTCCTGCCTGATCCTCGCGGCTTTCCGGCTGGTGGTACGATCAACTGGACGAACGGTTTTCTGCCCGCTCGGCATCAGGGAGTGGCGTTTCGAACCAAGGGGCAGCCGATTGAAGACTTGTTCCCCGAATGGCACGACAAGGCGGAAAATCACGACGCCGATTCCGAAGGCGACCTCCGAGCATTCGTGGCCGAGATCAACAAGCGGCACATGGTATCGCGCCCGGAGAGTGATCTGTCTGCGAGAATTCGCAGTTATGAACTGGCCGCGCGGATGCAGATGTCGATCCCTCGCGTGACGGATCTGTCGAGTGAGACAGCCGAGACCCAGACGGCCTATGGGCTGCAGCGCGAAGAGACCGCCGACTTTGGTCGAAGCTGTCTACTGGCGCGACGAATGCTGGAACAAGGCGTGCGGTTTGTCCAATTGTTTTCGGGCGGCTCGTTCGGGTCGCCGCGAATTAATTGGGACGGACACGAAAACATGAAAGAGAATCACGCGCAGGAAGCGTTGCGAGTCGACCAACCGATCGCCGCCCTGCTCCGCGATTTGCGTCAGCGCGGGATGTTGGATGACACGCTGGTGTTATTCACGACCGAATTCGGTCGCACACCGTTTACGCAGTCGGCCGCGAATGTTGTGGGCGGTGGTCGCGATCACAATATGTACGGCTTCAGCGTCTGGATGGCAGGCGGTGGATTGAAGCACGGGATTAGTTATGGAACAACGGACGATGTCGGATGGAAGTCAGTCGATCGGCCCGTCTATTGGCACGACTTCCATGCGACCGTGCTGCACTTGCTCGGGATCGACCATACCCGGCTGACTTATTATCACAATGGGATCTCGCGCCGGCTAACGAATGTCCACGGCGAAGTTGTTCAGGACCTGTTGGCGTAATTTGATGATCCGGATTCGCGACATCGCGTTTGTGCAGGAGCGATGCCTGTCGCGTCGGAATTCGTCTCGATGTCGATCTGTTTTCTACTGAGGGAGCGAAGATGAAATCTCAATTACAAAACGGACTGTTGTGTGCTGCGATCGGTATCGGGGCCAGTTGCTTTGTTCTTTCGGCAAGTTCTGCCAAGCATGCGGCGGCGCAAAACGACCCTGCCCGGGTTACTTGGGAATACACGACCGCCAATATTGATACCGGCTCTTTGCAGGCCAAGCTCAACGAACTCGGCGATGCCGGGTGGGATGTCTTCTCTGTCAGTCCCACCGATAGCAAAGTGGAAAATGGTGCGGATGGGGTTCCTCACCTGACTGCATTGCGATTGGACTTGGCCGCAAAGAGGGCGAAGTTAAAGTGAGTTGTGCGGGCACCGACGAAACTCGACTCGCTCAATTTGACGCACCTCTCCTCCCTTGTCATTCTTTCCGCCTAACCTAAATGAGCGTGCGCGATTCTGCTTGTGAAAAAAACATTTTCGGGTGCCACTGGCGACGGCTTTGCGTTGCCAGTGTCTTGTCGATGTGTCGCAGAGTAAACAAACCGTGGTGACGCTGAATATTGCATACGCTCACTACCCGATCAAAGCCATCACAGCAACGTGAAGACACTGGTGGCCCAAAACGGCTACCAGTGGCACCCAACCTGAAATCCAAAACGAGCAGAATTGCGCACGGTCATTTAGATCTACATCAGGTCTATCCGAGAATCGACAACAGGAGGTTGAAGATGAACGTCTATGGGATTATTCCGGCTCGATTGCAGTCGACCCGGCTTCCTCGCAAGTTGCTGCTGGCCGAGACCGGCAAGCCACTAATCGAATACACATGGCGAGCGGCGTCGCAGGCGAAGTTGCTGAAGCAGATTTTGATCGCTGCTGACAGCGAAGAAATTCAGCGGATTGCTCAGGGATTCGGTGCGACGTGCGAGTTAACGGGTGAGCACCCCAGCGGGACGGATCGGATCGCGGAAGTGGCCGCGCGGCGGTGCACCGACGGTGACATCTTCGTCAATATTCAGGGGGATGAACCCGAGATCGATCCAGCTAACATTGATGCTGTGGTGGCCGCGCTCGTCGATTGCCCTGGAGCCGAAATGGCGACGCTGGCGACGCCGATGACCAGTCTGGAGCAAGTTCAGGCCTCGTCGTGCGTCAAAGTGGTCGTCGGCGGTGACGGACGCGCGTTGTACTTCAGTCGCGCTCCAATTCCATTCTGCCGCGATAGAGAACCCGCAGAAGCACTCGCCACGGATCAGCCGTGGCTGTTGCATCTGGGGATTTATGCGTATCGGGCCGATTTTCTGCGAAAACTGACGACATTGCCGCCGTCTCGACTGGAACAACTCGAAAAACTCGAGCAATTGCGAGCGCTGGAAGCAGGAGCTCGCATTCAAGTTGCGGTTGTCGAGCATCACTCGGTTGGCATCGACACGCCGGAGGATTATGCTCGGTTCGTCGCGCGACAACGCTCGACGGCTGCCAAGTGATTCCGCCCGTGACGTTTCTCCCAGACTGGCAATCGTAACTGCCGTCTTTCGCAATCTGGTTCCGAGTTCTATTTTTTCCTCGATCGCTTTACGTTCGCTTCCGCGACGTGGCGACGGGGGGCAGAATGTATTGATGACCAAGCATATTTTCGTGACTGGTGGCGTGGTAAGTTCGCTCGGCAAGGGCCTGACCTCGGCGTCGATTGGCACGATTTTGGAACGCCGCGGCCTCCGCGTCCGCATGCAGAAGCTGGACCCGTACATCAACGTCGACCCCGGCACCATGAGTCCCTTTCAGCACGGCGAAGTCTATGTGCTGGATGATGGTGCCGAGACGGATCTGGATCTGGGGCACTACGAGCGTTTTACAAATAGCCCCCTCTCGCGCGAGTCCAACTACACATCGGGCCGAATCTATCTGAAGGTGATTCAGAAGGAACGCGAAGGAAAGTACTTGGGCAAGACCGTGCAGGTCGTGCCGCATATCACCGATGAAATCAAAGCCGCGGTTCTCGGTCTGGCATCACCTGATGTCGATGTTGTCATTACGGAATTGGGTGGGACGGTCGGCGACATCGAAGGTCTGCCGTTTCTGGAAGCGATCCGACAGATTCCGTTGGATATCGGCCGTCAAAACTGTCTGTTCGTCCACCTGACGCTGGTGCCGTACCTGAAAGCAGCTCGAGAACTCAAGACGAAACCGACTCAGCATAGTGTTCAGCAGTTGCGTGAAATCGGGATTCAGCCCGATATCTTGATCGTGCGGACCGAGCGGCCACTCGGTCGCGAAAACGCCGATAAGATCGCCCTGTTCTGCAACGTCGAAAAGCATGCGGTCATCGAAGAGCAGGACAAAGAGTTTTCGATTTACGAAGTTCCCGTTGGGCTGATCCAATACGGCTTGGACAAGCTGATTCTGGATAGACTGGGTCTCCCTTCCGGTCCACTCAACATGGATGACTGGGAAGAACTGGTTCGACGGATCAAGAACCCACAGCACGAAGTGACGATTGCGGTCGTTGGTAAGTACATCGAACACCGCGATGCCTATAAGTCGATCTATGAAGCGCTCGATCACGCCGGGATCGCACATTCGACACGAGTCATCATCAAGCGTATCGAGGCCGAACAACTGGAACGACAAGACGCGGCGTCGGCGCTGGCTGGCGTCGATGGGTTGTTAGTTCCTGGCGGATTCGGTCATCGTGGGATTGAAGGCAAAATTCAGGCGGTGCGGTTCGCTCGCGAAAACAAGTTGCCGTACTTCGGTATCTGCCTCGGGATGCAAGTCGCGGTCATCGAATACGCCCGACACGTCTTGGGTCTGGCCGAAGCCAACAGCACTGAATTCGATACGGAATCGAGCGACCCTGTGATCTGTCTGCTGGAAGATCAGCGCACGATCAATGAGAAGGGTGGCACAATGCGGCTGGGGGCTCAGCCGTGCGTGTTGAAAGAAGGTTCGCTGCTGGCCAAGAGTTACAAAGCGTCGGAGATCTCTGAACGTCATCGCCATCGCTATGAATTCAATCCCGAATATCGGGGGCGATTCACCGACGCAGGGATGTCGCTGAGCGGTCTAAGTCCGAATGGGACGCTGGTCGAAGCGATCGAATTGCCAACGCATCCCTGGTTTGTGGCGGTGCAGTTCCATCCGGAATTTAAGTCCAAGCCGAATCTGACTCACCCCCTGTTCGATGGATTCATCGCTGCGGCGCTCAAGCGCCGTCAAAGCCGAGTGTGATCGGATCAAGGCGAAGAGTTTTAGCCACGGATGAACACTGATTGAACACGGATAAAGGCAGATTCACGGCAGAGTGATAGTGAGAATAAGTCCTCTCGGTCCTATCACTCCCATGTCTACGGGAGTGATAAAGAGGTTCAAATGAAGAAGGCTTCAATCCCCGCCAGCAATCGTCGTTACTGGCTGTTCAAGTCCGAACCGTCGGCGTTTGGTATCGAAACGCTGGCGAAAGCCTCGCAGCAGACCGCTCCGTGGGATGGCGTGCGAAACTATCAGGCCCGCAATTTTTTGCGAGACGATGTCAGCATCGGCGACTACGTCTTCTTTTATCACAGCCGCGAAGAGCCGTTGGGAATCTTTGGCACGATGGAAGTCGTGCGCGCGGGATACCCCGATCGCACGGCGTTCGATCCCAAGAGCAAGTACTACGATTCGAAGAGTGATCCGGACAACCCGCGCTGGATCATGGTCGACGTGAAGCTGATGCAGAAGTTCGACTCGCCGATCACGCGCGAGCACCTGCAGCAGGAACCGACGACAGCCGGGATGCTTGTTCTGAAGCGTGGGATGCGTCTCTCCATTCAACCCGTCACAGCCGCCGAATGGCAGGCCGTGATGAAGTTGGTCAACTAATCCCGACTGTTGCATTCGTGCTCGGACTCTATAGCCGCTTCTGTAAATAACGGATGGCTGGGCTGATCGTGCCCAGCAGAGCACCCATCACAAGTCCGCCTCCGTGGACCCAATTGGCGACTCCCTGTATCGCGAAGATACAGAGGAAGAACCAGAGCATCATGGATGTGACCAAACCTCGGTTGAGGCCCAACCCGCTGTCGGGTTCTAACCGGCCACGAATCCACGCGTAACCGAATAGCCCGTAGACCACGCCAGACATTCCGACAAATTGACTGTGTGTCATGACGAATTCCAAAGAATTTGACACGACCGCGATGACCAGCACCATCGCCAGGAATTTCAATGAACCGGTGCGCGATTCAACAAGCAATCCCAGGCTGTGAAGCCACAGTGCGTTGAAGAAAAAATGGAGAAAGTTCCCGTGTAAGAAGATTGGTGTCACGAGACGCCACACCTCGCCCGCGCGGATCAGGTTCAACGTTCCATCGGGGGAGTAAGCAAATTGCAGATAGACCTGAATGTATTTCGCGGAATCGAGGTTCTGCACCAGCATCGCCAGTGTCATCAGGCTCAATAATCCGACAGTGACGGGGCATTGATTTACGGTTGGTTGCTG
>DASYEA010000760.1:0-4348 GCA_036499265.1 Schlesneria sp.
GCCCACCATGGGTGTCACCGTGGCCATCGTCGGCAACCTCTTCGGGAAACTGAGCCAGCTTTCCACAGGCACCCGACAACTGAACCGACCCACATAGAAACATGATCGTGAACAGAGCTGTCACATAGACCGTCTTACCCACGAAATTAGTCACATTCAGGCCGAAAAGATGATGAGTCCCACCCGACGGTGGCGCGACCATGCCCCACACCAGGATCATCATCACCCCTAATAAGACAACACCAATCCAACCGCCCGTGATCATGACTTCACGCAGTTTGACCCAATTCACGGCGAGCAGCCAGAAGGCGACCCAGGCGATCAATGGCGTCCAAGGAAGCACCATCCCCAACAGGGTGATAATGAGGTTCCAACTTGCCGAAAAGAGGGCTTGGAAGTTAACGATCAGTTCATGCATCTCAATATTTCTCCATCACCTCTGAGACCGCCGACACTTGGCAATCCCAAGACTGAAAAGTCCGTTTCGCAGGGATAAAAGCACGCGAAGGTCGTCCACTCTCGACATGAAAAATCCGCCAGAACCCTTCATGGGAACAGACGTAAGCACAAAAGAGATAACAAAACCCATGCAGCGAAACCAGTCAGTCGCACGGTCGCGACACCTCGATAACGAGCCTCAGACCATAAGATAACAAGAACGTAATGTACATGGAGCAAGCCGGTTGCCGTCTGTTCGACTGAGTTGCCAAGGACGCCGCATTTGCGGCATCATCGCGGCATTGCCTCCTGAAGTTCAACCGCACTTTCGTGACGAAGATTGCCCCATGATCGAGGACACGTTTCTGACCCCTGAGCGATCTGCGGCCCAAATGCTGATTGAACTTGCGTTCGCGGAAGATCTGGGTTCCCACGGCGATTTGACTTGCGCGGCACTGATCCGCCCGGACGAACAGGCGGCCGTTCAAGTCGTGGCTCGCTCGGCGGGAATTCTGTCGGGCTCACCAGTCGGACAAATGGCATTCGCCCATCTGGATCCATCTGTCACGTGGGAATCCAACCGACGCGATGGAGATCTGGTTTCACGAGGGACCGTCGTCGCCACAGTGATAGGGCCGCTCCGGTCACTCCTCACTGGTGAACGAACCATGTTGAATTTCATGACACACCTCAGCGGCGTCGCAACTGTCACTCGGCAATTCGTCGATGCCATCCAAGGAACGCGAGCCAGGATTCTTGACACGCGGAAGACATTTCCTGGTTGGCGTCTCCTCGAGAAATATGCCGTCCGTTGCGGTGGAGGCACCAATCATCGCATGGGTTTGTATGACGGCGTCCTGATCAAGGACAACCATATTGCAGCCTGGTCCGAATCGTCAAGTATCGCGGCGGCCGTGGAAACAGCCCGCCAATGTGCTCCGCCAGGCGTCTCGGTCGAAGTGGAAGTCGACTCGATTGAACAACTGAAGGATGCGATCCAGGGCCACCCTGATATCGTCCTCCTTGATAACATGGATCTGGAGTCATTGCGCGAGTCGGTCGCCATCCGAGATCGATTGGCACCTGCGATATTGTTAGAAGCGTCCGGTGGCGTGACGCTCGCAACTGTGACCGCGATTGCTCAGACTGGCGTCGAACGCATCAGCGTCGGAGCGTTGACACATTCTGCACCGGCCCTGGATCTGGCATTCGACTGGAAGTCTCGAGTTCAAGGAAAGCAACAATGAGCGACGTGGTTATTAAAGTTCGCGAGAACGGTTCGATCCTGGTCACTGGCCCGGTTACGCTCACCGATCACCTCGGCAACAAGTACGATCTGACAGGCAAAGCCAATATCGCTCTCTGCCGCTGCGGCCATTCGCAGAAGAAGCCGTTTTGTGACGGGGCTCACAAGACCTGCGGGTTTATCGGCAACGAAACTGCGCCGGTAACGCTGGTTCCAATTTCGCCCCCTCCAGTTGCCCCCGCTCCCTAATTCCGTATGTCTGAACTCGCTGCGATCTGTTTGCTCATCAGAAAGTTGCATGCATGAGGCGGTTTGCATTTCTCTGCGGATGTTTGTGGATCTCCGCGAACGTGGCACTAATTGCTCAGGCTCAGCCAGCAGGCGACTCTGCCGCGACGATCACGGCGAAGCTGACCGAACTGCATGAGGCCGTCGACAAGCTGAAAGCGGGGCGTGAAGATGTTCGTCCCGTCGCAGATGTCGAAGTCTTCGCAAAGGCGGCCGATTGGATCGTCCGACACAACGAGTTCTACAAGCCGGATTACGCCAAGTGGACTGTCGAACTCCTCGACACAGGCCTGCAACGTGCGAAGGAACTCGCCGAGTCAAAGAAACCGTGGCTCGGTCGGGACGGCTCAACCGTACTGGGGTATTACTCCGAGATCGATGGCTCGGTCCAACCATTCGCTGTCCGGATTCCGCCCGACTACGACCCCAAAGCTCCCAAACGCTGGCCACTGCATGTCGAGCTGCATGGACGCGGAGACACGCTGAACGAAGTCAGCTTTATCCACTCGCATGAGGGAAAACATCCGAAGGGAGACAACAGTTACATCCAGTTGGATGTCTTCGGACGAACGAACAACGCCTATCGCTGGGCGGGCGAGAAAGATGTCCTCGAAGCAATGGCTACCACCAAGCGCCTGTTTCGAATTGACGACCGTCGAGTCACCCTGCGTGGATTCTCAATGGGTGGTGCCGGAGCCTGGCATTTAGGCCTGCACTACCCGTCGCAGTGGTGTTCCGTCGGAGCCGGTGCCGGATTCTGCGACACGGTCCACCATCTCGGCCTGAAACAGCCCTTGTCACCGCTGCATCAGCAACTCGTGCGAATCTATGATGCTCAAGACTACGCACTGAATGCATTCGATGTCCCCACCATCGGCTACGGGGGCGAACTGGACAAGCAGATTTTTGCGTCCAAAACGATGCATGAACTCGGTGAAAAACTCGGCGTCCCGATCCCACGCCTGATTGGACCGAAGACGGAGCATAAATGGCACCCCGACAGTCTGGCCGAATTCATGAAGTTCCATGCCGAACACTCGGCCCAGGGTCGTCCACAGTATCCGGCACCATCGAAGATCAAATTCATCACCTACACTTTGAAGTACAACAGCACTGATTGGCTGATTGTTGAAGAACAGATCAAGCCGTACGAAGCAAGCATCATAGAAGCGGAAGTCGATCCGGCCAGTGACACACTGAACGTGACAACCCAGAACACGTCGGTCCTGCAGATCATGCGGGATGTCGCAGCCAACATTGTCATTGATGGCGGCAAGCCGCTGCCGCTCGGTGCGGCAGCGGGTGGGTTGTTGCCCGGCGTCTATTTCGAGAAGCGTGAGGGTGGCTGGGTGGGCTGGGACTACAACCAGTCCCATAAATACGCGTCTCATGACAACGCTGGCGACGAACCGCGAAAACATCACAACCTTCAGGGGCCGATCGACGACGCGTTTATGTCCCCATTTGTGTGTGTCCGCCCGACCGGAGTTCCCTGGTCGATGGCTCAAAATGACTGGGCTAAGTGGACGCTGTCTCGTTTCGAAGGCGAATTCGACAAGTGGATGCGTGCCCGCGTGCCGGTGATCAATGATACTCAAGTCACTGATGAGATGATTGAAACCAAGCACTTGATCTTGTTTGGAGACCCGGGTTCAAACGCAGTGCTGGCGAAAATCGTCGGCCGTCTTCCCGTGAAGTGGACAAAAACCGAAATCGGCGTGAAGGGCCAGTCTTACGACAACGCGACTCACGGCCTCGCCATGATCTATCCCAATCCGCTGAATCCCAACCGGTATGTCGTTGTGAACTCAGGCCACACATTTCATGAGCCTGATTTCAAAGCGTCAAACGCCAGTCTGTACCCAAAACTAGGTGATCTCGCCGTCTTGAAATTCGCTCCGGCCAAAGATGGCTTTACTCAAGAGGCGGTCATGGCGGAGATTTTCGATCCCCGTTGGCGACTGAGTGACTCACAATCTCCGGCAGAATGAATCTGCTCGCGATTTTGATATTTGGGAGGTCGAGGCTCCTGCCGAGCCGCGCGTGTTATTGTGCGACCGTCAACATCCAGGGCTTCCATGGAACTCGCCTTTGGAATGTAGACGGCACACTCCGTGTGCCGCATTCAGCACACGGAGTGTGCTGTCTGCATAGTATGCACAAGTTCCCGAATCACCACACGGGGCAATTCCCCTAAGAAAACTCGGCAATGGCCTCGCCCTCCCGATCACGTATACTATTTCACAAGCCAATTGATTCGGACATCTCATGACCAGCCTTCGCTTAACGTCACTGGTATGCGTGCTCATTGCGAGTGCCGGCACCCTTCAAGCTGAACCGCCAGCATTTCGCACGGACGGCGGGGATGAGAAGCTT
>DASYEA010000761.1:0-3659 GCA_036499265.1 Schlesneria sp.
TGAATCTCAGCGTGAAGAGATCGAACTGCTTAAGAAACAGTTACGAGGGAAGTCTCGTTCGCCATCGGACACGAAAGATCTGCAGGAAGAGAACGGGAAACTGAAGCTGTACATTGCCGTGATCTTCCGGTTGCTGGTCTCCAAAGGGATTGTCGACCGCGACGAGTTATTCGAACTGATTGCAGAGATCGACGAAGAAGATGGTCGGTCTGATGATTCACACAGTGGAGATGTGTTGCCGTAGGTCATCGAAGCTCACGGAGACCTCATTCTTATTGACACAAACAACGGGTGAAGCTGTCTGGCAGTGTTATCGAACTCTGCAGGCCCACGCCCCAATAGTCAGTCGTCCTTACCAAGACTGGAGATGTGGATTTGTTCGGTACTCTCGAATGCATAAAAGTGATCTCGTCCGTCCGCGCCTTTGTTGATCTGGTTGTGATATCGCTTCCTCAATGCGAAGACTCGGTCGCGGTAGTCTCGGCCCAGGAAGTAGCCCGCGGCAATCAAAAGCGCGACGATCGGCCATAACCAGGTATCAGATAAACCAGCCACTGCCAGGCAGTGGCTGCTGATCGCTCCGTGGATGAATGCCAGCCTGAATGGAGCGGTCTGCAACTTGCCTTCTCCGCGCTCGCTACCTCGTTCCCGAATCCCTCCATCGAAACCTGGCAGCAATTGACCGTAAGAGATAATGAGCATGGACAAGAGTATCCAGACCATGACCGCAAGCACCGCAGATGCCTGCTTGTCGCCGTTAATGAGCGTGAGAAGCGGCACCAATATGCAGGCCAGAATTACGCCAAGAAGCGGGATCAACAGCAGCAGAAACAAGAACGCCATGGCAGACCTCGACTAACAGTCGCCCATATTTAAGAGCATCGCCCGCCAACTCAATGTTGCACCAGAACTGAGAACGAAGTTTTTGCCCCTTCGGTTCACGCCTGGGCAACAAAAAACCCCTGCGGTTGGGCAGGGGTTTGATGCAGATCAGTTGATCGCGATCTGTTCAAGCCTTTTTGGTGGCTTTCTTGGCAGCCTTTTTCGCGACCTTCTTGGCTGGCTTGGCAGCGGCAGCGGCAGGTGCGGCTTCCTTCTTGGGGGCGGCTTTCTTCTTGCTGAAGATGTTGTCGTAGTTCTTCCAGTACTCGGGGGTCGTTCCGGTTCGCACGATAGGTCCGCTCATCGTTCAGTCTCCTCGTTAAGTCAAAACATCATCACCATGGATTAACACAGCCAGACCGTCACACGACGGAGGCGTTGTGATTCGTGAGAAACAATTCCCCGACTGGATCACGTGAGATCGAGGACCATCGTAGATCACTCGTTGGCGTGAGTGTCATCGGCAGCATAGTCATATCATCTGCAATAGGCTGCGTGATTCTTCTGATGCATGCGAAGGCTGTCAAGGTTCATTGCTGCGGTAGATGGATTTTGCGAGCGGTTGCTGCCGACTTGGAAGCCGAACGTCGCCAGCAATGCCGCCACAAGGCACCGCCCAACAGTCCCAAGGCATCCCACTTCGTCACCTTGGGTCGCGTTTCCCAAACGCGATAGCCAATGTGCTCGATCCGCTGGAGGATCTTGAGACCTCCGCGTGCGAACAGATCGATATCGATCTGCAACTGGCCGGGAAGCTGTTCAATCAGTGGTAAGCCATCGACAAGAAACTGACGGGCGCGGTCGACTTCGAACTTCATCAGATCCAGAAACGGCTGATTGAAGGTGCGGCCATCGAAATCGGTGCGTTGGTAGCCGAACCGCTCGTAGTCTTCCCGAGGAAGATAAATCCGACCGATATCGAAGTCGCGGGCGACGTCTTGCCAGAAGTTTGCCAACTGCAATCCGGTACAGATCGAGTCGGACCAGACGACGTTCTGCTCATTGAACTGATGGCACAGGTACAGCACCAATCGACCCACGGGATCGGCGCTGCGACGGCAGTAATCTCGCAGTCGATCGAAGGTGTCGTACTCGCGGATTGACTGATCCTGCTCAAACGCCGAGATCAGATCCTCGAACGGTTGCTGGGGGATCGAAAACTGTTGAATGGTGTCGCCGAGGGCCACGAAGACCGGATGCCGGGCCTGATGGGCGTAGCAGGCGTCTAGTTCCCCTCGCCACCACGTCAGCAATTCCAGCGATTTGGCGGTGTCGCCGACTTCATCACCCAGGTCGTCGGCCCAGCGGCAATAGGCGTAAACATTGTAGAAGTGCTGATGTAAGTCCTTGGGCAGCAACCACGAAACGAGTGGGAAGTTCTCGTAATGGGATGTCGCCAAGGTGCGGCAATAGACCTCGGCTTCGGTCCGCGTCGGGGTCGGTTGCGACGACTTCGGGCCCCAAATTTCCAGTTCTCTGGAAAACAATCTGCTGCTCCTGACTGAAGAGTCCTCATTTTTTCGCTATGATAACGGCCCCACATCGCCGCCGCGCCGTTGGACGCCTGCCGCGAAGGGCCGAAAAATTGAAGAGATTGAAACACAGAGGCACAGAGATAACAGAGATTTTGGGAGGGCGAGGCTCCCGCCGAGCCACGACTGTAGATTGACGCACATCGACATTGCGGCTCAGCAGGAGCTTCGCCCTCCCAAAGAGTGTTTCAATCTCTTCCTCAATACACGTTGCAAAGCCGCGCGAAGCGGCGTGATCCGAAAGAACCTCGATCGTCGAGGCAATTGTTGATTCGTCCGGGAACCTCCAGGTCGGACGAAATCATCTGAAATCAGGGACTTTGAGACGGGGCTGGAGACCTGTCCTAGAAAAGTCGCAGTCATGACAGTTCCGAAAGTGGCCATTGTTGGCCGGCCCAATGTGGGCAAAAGCTCGATCATGAATTGGTTGGCGCACAAGCGCGTGTCGGTCGTCGATCCGATGGCCGGAGTGACTCGAGATCGCGTTTCCTATCTGATGCATGTCAGTGAACGGTATTTCGAACTGGTCGATACCGGCGGGATCGGCATCGTCGATGTGGGCGATCTGTCCGAGGAAATCGATACTCAGATCCGTATCGGAATTGAAGAGGCGGATCTGATTCTGTTCGTGGTCGATGGCTCAGCCGGGATCACGGCGCTCGATGAAGAGGTGTCTCGACGCCTGCGCAAGCTCGACAAGCCGAAGATCATCGTCGTCAACAAATGCGATTCTCCTAAGCTCGATCGCGAAGCGTCCGAGTTCTTCAAGCTGGCCGATTGCCCGATGGTGATGGTCAGCGTGAAAGGGAACCGTAACCAGGATGAACTGCTGAAAGTCACCCTGAATTGCCTGCCGGATCCAGATGATACCGAAGCCGAACAGGGCGAAGATCTGGATGAAGATCCGGAACTGAAGCTGGCCATCGTCGGTCGGCGTAACGTCGGGAAGAGCACCTTCATTAACCAACTCGCAGAAACGGACCGCGTGATCGTCAGCGAGATCCCCGGGACGACTCGCGACAGTATCGACGTTCGCTTTCAAATGGACGGTAAGTCGTTTGTCGCGATCGATACGCCGGGGGTTCGCAAACGAAAGAGTCTGGCCAATACCGTCGAATGGTACGGGCTGGTTCGGGCCAAGCGCAGCATCCGCCGTGCGAATGTGTCGCTGATGTTTTTTGACTGCCTGGAAACGATTTCCCGCGTCGACAAGCAGTTGGTCGGTGAAATTCACGAAGAATGCAA
>DASYEA010000762.1:0-1598 GCA_036499265.1 Schlesneria sp.
TCAGGCCAGCAAGGATGCTGGGGAAAGCGGCCGGGATCAGCACCCGCGCCACGAGCCGGAAGCCGCCGAGACCATAATTGCGGCCAACCATGCGCATGGTGTTGGACACCGAGCGGAAGCCGGCGTGAGCATTGAGTGCAACCGGCCAAAGAACCGAATGGACCAGCACGAACACCAGACTTTCTGTGCCCAAGCCAAACCACAGCAACGCCAGTGGCAAGAGCGCAATGGCCGGCAATGGATTCAGCATGGAAGTCAGCGTTTCCAGCAGATCATTGCCGATGCGTGACGTGATAGCGAGCACCGCGAATGCGAAGGCTAACAGATGTCCAAGACTGTAGCCGATCAAGAGAACCTTGATGGAATCCCAGCTGCGCAGGATCAGGTCGCCGCTGCGAAGGCCTTTCCATAGTGCCTGGATGGTTTCACCGAAGGTCGGGAACAACAGCGAATTATCCAGCCAGCTCGCGTAAGCCTGCCAGATCACGCAGAGCAGGACGACGATCACCGTCTTACGGATGAAGCCGCTGTTATAGAGATGTTCCCAGAACGGCAGTGGCTTGTGCAGGATCGTATTGTCGCCGGCGCGCACCACTTCGACAATGAAATCCTCGCGCCCGTCCGCAGCTTGCATGGAGTTCATGAGTGCATGTCCTCTTGCTCGGAAGCGCTCTGGCCGAACAGCAGGTGATCGATTGTGTCGGAAAGCTTGCGGCCAGACAGGGGATGAACCGAGTCTTCGCCGGTGCTGCTCAGCTCTGCTTTGACTTGTCCCGGATGCGGCGAGAGCAAAAGAATACGGCTGCCGATCTTGATCGCTTCCGGAATCGAGTGCGTGACGAACAGAACCGTGAAGCGGGTATCGTCCCACAGGCGCAGCAGGTCGTCCTGCATTTTGCGCCGGGTGAGGGCGTCGAGCGCGGCAAACGGTTCGTCCATCAGCAGGATATCCGGCTCCATCGCCATGCCGCGCGCGATGGCTACACGGGCCTTCATGCCGCCGGACAACATGTGCGGGTAGGAGTCAGCGAATTTTGCAAGGCCGACTTTGTCGATGTAGTGCATCGCCTTGTCGTCCGCCGCCTTGCCGGACATGCGTCCGCTTGCGGTGAGCGCAAAGACCACGTTCTGCTTCACGGTCTTCCAGGGCAGCAGCTGATCGAATTCCTGGAACACCATCATACGATCGGGGCCGGGCCGCGACACCGTGTTGCCCTTGAGGCGGATTTCACCTTCGACCGGCGAGAGATAGCCCCCGACAGCTTTAAGCAGCGTCGACTTCCCGCATCCCGATGGCCCGAGCAGCACATATCGATCTGACCGATGCACCGTGAAATCGACACGGTACGTCGCTGTGATCAGGATTTCGGTGGTCTTGTACTGGAGCGTGACGCCCTTGACCTCCAGCAGCGGGGTCGAGTGCGTCGCTTCGCCTCGCGGAGACGGCATGTGCATCAATCGCCTTTGAGACCGGCGGCTTCCGGAAAGAACAGGTCTTCGACGGACTTCGGCGCCTGCTTGATGGTGCCGACCTTGGCCATGAACTCGGCAGTCTTCACGACCTTCGCCGGCTTCAGCGTGTATTCGTAGTCCTTGTC
>DASYEA010000763.1:0-4366 GCA_036499265.1 Schlesneria sp.
GCACGGCTTGGGGTCGAACTCTTTCCCAACGTCGACATGCCTCTCGTCACAGTTACCACGACTCTGCGCGGTGCCAGCGTCGAAGAAATGGAAACCAGCGTCACCAAGCCAATCGAAGAAATCGTCAACACGGTTTCGGGGATCGATGAGCTTCGATCGACCACACGCGAGGGACTGAGCCAGGTCATCGTTCAATTCAAGCTCAGCAAGAACGGTGATGTCGCCGCACAGGAAGTCGATTCCAAAGTCCGCACGATTCTAGGGCGACTACCGGCGGGAACCGACCCGCCGATCATCGACAAGCTGGCCATCGATGCTGCCCCCGTCGTGACTGTCGTGGTCTCAGGCCGTCGCGATTTTCGCGAAGTGACCGAAATAGCCCGCAAGCAGATCAAAGAACAGTTGGAGACGATCAGCGGCGTCGGCTCGGTGGTAATCATCGGCGGACGACAACGCGCCATCAACGTCATTCTCAATCCAGATGCCCTTTTCAAGTATGACGGCCTCACGGTGGATGACGTTCGCCAATCTCTGATCCGCGAGAATCAGGAACAGCCGGGCGGACGCGTGGATGGTGGTGGGTCAGAGCGAGTACTGCGGACATTGGGACGAGTCGCGAATGCCGAAGACTTCGAAGAACTGATCATCAGCAATCGTAACGGACAGCCAATCCGTATTCGCGATCTGGGACATGTCGAAGACAGCTACGAAGAGCCACGCGGACTCTCGCGGTTGTGGACTCGAGACACCGAGCACGACAACTTCGATCAACCTGCGGACAACGCCGTCAGCTTAATTATTCAAAAGCAGTCCGGCAGCAACACGGTGACCGTCGTGGATTCCGTGCGCAAGCGACTGCAGGAATTGAGCGAGACTCTGCCGAGCGACATTCGTTACGAAGTGATCCGCGATCAGTCGCGATTCATCCGCAACTCGATGGATGAAGTGAAGGTTCACTTGGTGCTCGCCGCCATCCTAGTGAGCTTGTCGATTCTGCTGTTCTTGCGAGACTGGCGAACGACGATCATCGCGATGCTTTCGATTCCTACGTCTTTGGTGGGAACGTTTGCCTTCATGGACATGATGGGCTTCACCATCAACAACTTCACCATGCTCGGCCTGATCATGGCCGTGGGGATCGTCGTCGACGATGCCGTCGTGGTGCATGAAAACATATTCCGGCACATGGAAGAAAAGGGGCTGTCTGCCTGGCATGCCGCCAGCAGCGCGACTCGCGAAATCGCCTTGGCCGTGCTGGCAACCACTCTCTCCCTGATGGTGATCTTCGCTCCCGTCGCCTTTATGGGTGGCCAAGTGGGTCGCTTCCTCTCCTGCTTCGGTTGGGTTGTCGGTTTCTCCGTCATGATGAGCATGTTCGTCTCGTTCACCCTGACCCCGATGCTCTGCTCGCGGTTCTTGAAAGCAGAAGAAGGATTCTCCAGCAAAGATGGCATCGTCTGGAAAATGGTCGAAGGGATGTATGTCTGGTCGTTGAGTTGGTCCTTGCGACACCGGTGGCTGACATTGCTATTGGCCTTGGGAACTCTTGCTTCGACCCCGTTCTTAATGAACATCGTTGGTAAAGACTTCGTTCCCCAGGACGATCAAAGTGAATTCGAAGTCGCGTTGACATTGCCGGAAGGCTCCAGCCTCGCGCGAGCTGACGAGTTGTTTAGTGACATAGAAAATCGACTGCGTCGACTCGATGGGATCGCCTACACATTCGTGGTCATCGGCGATACGAGTGGCCGAATTTCCAAAGGGCAGGGCGATGTGACCCGGGGCAATATCTATTGCCGCATGATTGATCTGCAGGATCGCGAGTATTCACAGTTCGACATCATGGCGAGGGCTCGAACAATTCTGCTCGACTTCCCCGACATCCGTGGAGCGGTTCAACCCGTGGCCGCGATTTCCGCGGCAGGTGCGAGACAGGTCGACGTCGATCTCAACCTGATCGGCCCCGATATGGAGAAGTTGCAACTGTACGCCAACAAGCTTGCTGACTGGATGAAGCAGCAGGGCGGGTTTGTCGATGTCGACACCAGCCTCTCTCTTCAGAAGCCGGAACTGAGAATTCGCCCAGATCGCGAACGCGCGAGTGATCTCGGTGTCTCACTGCAGAGTATTGCCTCCACGACGAATGTGCTCGTTGGCGGTGAACCTGTAAGCACATTCAAGGACGAGAACGAGCAATACGACGTCTGGCTGCGAGCGGGACTGCAGGGGCGATCCGATGCCCAGGCCATTGCTATGCAGGGGATTCCTGCGACTCGCGCTCCGGGCGGCGTCGTCCAACTTGGAAGCGTCGTGTCATTCGAATACGCGATGGGTCCGAATGCCATCGATCGATTCAGTCGCCAGCGTCAGGTCGTCGTCTCTGCGAATCTGTCCGGAATCGACATGAGCCGGGCAATCGATGGCATTACGGAACACATTAAAACCCTAGACATGCCCGCGGAATATCGTTCCGAGTTTATCGGCCGAGCCAAAATGCTGAAGGAGTCCAACGCGAACTTCCTGTTTGGATTCCTGCTGGCATTCCTGTTCATGTACATGATTCTGGCCGCCCAGTTCGAAAGCCTGATTCATCCAATTTCGATTCTGTCAGCACTTCCGCTGACGATTCCCTGTGCCATCCTTTCGCTGATCCTCTTGCGAACAAACCTGGACATCTTCGCGATGCTCGGTCTGTTCATGCTGTTCGGAATCGTGAAGAAGAACGGCATTCTGCAGGTCGACTACACCAACCAACTACGCGAACTGGGAATACCTCGCGACGAAGCTATTCTAGAAGCCAATCGTACTCGCCTGCGACCGATCCTGATGACCACCGTGATGCTGGTGGTAGCCATGATTCCAATGGCCATCGGCGAAGGTCCCGGTTCCGGTACTCGCGCCAGCCTCTCAAAAGTCATCCTTGGCGGTCAGGCCCTTTCCCTGCTCTTGACCCTTCTAATCACGCCCGTCGCGTATTCCATGTTTGACGACATGGGGAACATCTGGGGTTGGATTGGCAGGAGATTCTTCAAGTCGACTTCCGCTGGAGGGTCACATCCAGAACTAGCGATTGCCCACAACGTTCGCCCATCGGCAGACCGAACTCAAGGCGCAGCTTCAAATCCGACTTCGAAGACCTGAACACGGGCTGTATGCCGTTCCAAGTTGCACGCGGCTTGTCGCTGAGTCGCAACGTCGCGAATCTCGCGAGAAGTTTCCGTTGAGATCGCCTCAACGGAACCAACAACTACCGGCTACCGAAACAGCCTCTGAACGAAAAACTCTCCGTCCGGTTTAGCCGGGCGGAAGTCACGACTTCTTGGCTACGGATAGTCCCAATTAGCTTCGAAATCGCTGCTTCCGTCCGGGTGAATCGGGAGAGCAATGACTTCGTGCTGAGTGTGTCGCTATGAGTTGTGCCTCCGCTGGAACAAGCCCAACGGAAGCCCGACTGCCACCCTCGTCAGGACAAGATCCCGGTGACAGCATCTGCACTAACCATCTCGCGCGGCTGATTGAGGTGGTTGAATACCATTCGTCGAGGATTCATGCCCACGCTGTGATAAATCGTCGCCAAAAGCTCAATCGGATGAACAGGGTTTTCGACGGGGGCGGAGGCCGTCTGATCTGACTTGCCCCAGACTAATCCTCGCTTCACGCCTGCTCCTGCGATGATGCCGGTATAGCAGTAAGGCCAGTGATCGCGGCCATCATCGCTGTTGCCGTTACCCGATGTACTGACGCCACGCTTCGGACTGCGTCCGAATTCGCCGATGCCCAAGACTAACGTGTCTTTGAGCATCCCGCGGTCATCCAGGTCCGAAATCAATCCGGACAAACCCGCATCCAGCATCGGACCCGATTGGTTCTTCATACGACCCGACAGGCCAACGTGAACGTCGAACGAATGATTGTCGCTATTGGCCACCTTCGGCCAGTTGACCTGCACCACTCGCGTCCCCGCTTCGATCAATCGCCGTGCCAGAAGGCAGCTTTGACCGAAGGTGTTGTTGCCATACAACTCGCGTGTTTCCTTCGATTCAGCTCCAAGATTAAAGGCTTCACGAGCCTTACCGGATAGGACCAGCGACAACGCTTTGCCGTAGTACTCGTCCAACGCATATTTGCTGACGGCCTTGTCGAGTTCGTTCATGCTGGCATTAACAGTTTCGCGTAGTTGCGCCCGCCGAGCCATCCGATCCTGCGGCACGTCGGCTCGCAACTGCAAGTCGTCGACTCGGATTCGCTCCATCTTCGTCATGTCCATATCATCGCCGGTGGGGTACAGCGTGTACGGATCGAAGGCGCGACCCATGAAGCCAGCGGTTCCCCCCTTGCCAATGACACCGCTCTCCTGTAGAGGCCG
>DASYEA010000764.1:0-4135 GCA_036499265.1 Schlesneria sp.
CAACGGCGGTCTTGTGGAAGCGTTTGTGCTATCGTCCTTACACAAATGATTTGATTCTCTTGTCCTACGTTGAGTCCCTCATGGCCGCGCCTGTTCTTCAAGCTCTACTAGTTGCCGATCAGATCTATCAGGATCAAACGACGGGCAAGTTCGTGATCTGCGGTATTTTCGGCACGATCTTCTTCATTCCGCATGAGAACCAAACTCAGGAGACGCCATCGCGAGACGCCGAAGGGCATGGCGACAACGGAAGAGGCCAAGGGGCATCAGGCCAATCGGGTATGCAGCAACCCGCTCAACAGCAGATGCCCTTGAACCGGTTTCTCCGTGCTGGTTCGCCATCAGCATACGTCAGCTTGACCGAGATCAATGGGCAGCGATCATTTGAGTTGCGCTATGTCGATCTGAACCAGAACAATGTCTTATTCACGTTTGAGTTCAAGGTCGACTGCCGCAACCCATTGGAGACAGTCCAGCTGACGCTACCCCTGCCAGTGCTGCCCGTTCCACACGAGGGCGTGTTTGCTTTGGAACTCGTGTGTGAAGGCGAACTGTTGGGATCGCACCGCATTTTGACGAAGCGACAACCCAGTACGTGATAGATTCTGATTGCGGAATCCCAGCGGCATCAATCACTGTCTGACTGCCCCGAGCCCAGTTTGAAGGCGGTGGCGATTGCGAGCACAAAGAAGATGATGTCCATGACCCCGAAGCTGCTCATGAAAGCGATACGAATAAGCGGCCATTGCGCTTGGGCAGCGATCGCCGCTGGAATTTGTCCTTGGTTGATCAGCCATTGAACAATGAAGTAACCCGCGAGCAGCTTTCCCGCCAGGATCGAGATGACCGCCCCACCAGCAGCAATGAATCCCGCAATCCCTTCGTCCATGTCTCCAGCGCCCATCCGCACGCAGAAGCCGACGAGACCACCGACACCCCAAGCGACATATCCGACTTCAGCGTGGGCGAAGTAGGCGATCGCACCCCAGATCACAGCCCCAATACCGCCACCGATACCGGCTGAAAGTATTGCCGAGATCGGCCCGCCAAGAACAAATCCGCTGCCGCTCGATGAGGACGGCTTTTTCTTCTTCGGCGACACTGTCGCAGTCTCACTCCGAACGTCTTTGGTGCTTGCTTCTCGCTTACGTCGGGGAGGCAATTCAGGCAGTTCGTCGGCGGCGTCACCATCGGAGGCGACCGAGTTCAATCCTGCGAACTCATTATTGTCGGCTGGGGCCGGCTTCGTTGGCTTCAGCTTTTCCGGTGCTGTGGGTGGGGACTGCCGGGGCGTCGGCACGGCATATTCGTTGTCGTTATCGTCAATGCTGCTGCCAGCCGGGTCTTCAATCGTGAAGCTGGAATCACACACCTTACAGCGACCCTTTTTGCCAATCAGGGTCGGTTTCAACTTGTAGGCTTTACCACAGTCTGGACAGGACACCGTGATCATAGTCACCTTCCGGAAATACAGGCCCGTTGAATTCCGAGAGACACGCTAGCGACGACGATCATGCCAACAATTATCGACTGCTTGCAACAGATTGCCTGAACATTACGAAAAATCCCCGCTCCCGAGAGCGCGCTCTCGAAGCGGGGACTAGATCAAGCTTGTGGCTCGAACGATCTATTAGTAGCGATAGTGGTCAGGCTTGAATGGGCCGTTGACTGGCAGTCCCAAGTAGTCGGACTGCTTCTTCGTCAACTTCGACAGCTTGACGCCGATAGTCTCCAAATGCAGGCGAGCGACTTCTTCGTCCAGTTCTTTCGGCAGGCGATGGACACCCAGTGAATACTTGCTGGTTTCGGTCCACAGCGCCAACTGGGCCAACGTCTGGTTGGTGAAGCTGTTCGACATCACGAACGAGGGATGGCCAGTCGCACAGCCAAGGTTCACCAGGCGACCTTGAGCCAGCAGCAGCACGCTACGGCCGGTGTCGGCAAAGGTGTACTTATCGACGGGACCACCATTGCCTGAAGGCTTGATGTTGATCTTCTTGGCTTTGCCAGAGCTGACTTGAGCTTCCATCCAGGCGACATCGATTTCGATATCGAAGTGGCCGATGTTGCAGATGATGGCGTCGTTCTTCATCTTGGCGATATGCTCGCCGCGGATGATGTCACAGCAACCGGTCGTCGTCACGAAGATATTGCCTTCAGAGGCGGCGTCTTCCATCGTCGTGACTTCGAAGCCTTCCATCGCGGCTTGCAGCGCACAGATCGGATCGATTTCGGTGACGATAACGCGAGCACCATAGCGCTGCATCGAGATCGCGCAACCTTTACCTACGTCGCCATAACCAGCCACAACGACGACTTTACCAGCGATCATCACATCGGTGGCTCGCTTGATCCCGTCGGCCAGCGATTCGCGGCAGCCATACAGGTTGTCAAACTTGCTCTTGGTGACCGAATCGTTGACGTTGATCGAGGGAATCTTCAACTCGCCACGTTCGTGCATTTGAACCAGGCGATGAACACCTGTGGTGGTTTCTTCGCTGATCCCTTTGATTCCTGGCAGCAGTTCGGGGAACTTATCGTGGACCATGGCGGTCAGATCGCCACCGTCGTCCAGGATCATGTTCAGCGGCTTGCCGTCTGGGAAAAACAGTGTCTGTTCGATGCACCAATCGAATTCTTCGTTGGTCATCCCCTTCCACGCATAGACAGGGACTCCAGTTGCGGCAATAGCGGCAGCAGCCTGATCTTGCGTCGAGAAAATGTTACAACTGCTCCAGGTGACTTCCGCACCCAAGGCCGTCAACGTTTCGATCAGAACTGCGGTCTGAATCGTCATATGCAGGCAGCCGGCAATGCGAGCCCCCGCCAGCGGCTTGGTGGTGCCGTACTTCGTGCGCAGCGACATCAGGCCGGGCATTTCGTTTTCGGCGATCTCGATCTCTTTGCGTCCCCATTCGGCCAGGGACATGTCCTTCACTTTGTAAGCCGGTTTTTTGTCGTTCGCTGGAGCGGATGCCTTGGGCGATGTCGCCATTGCCATATTGAATGATCCTCCTGAAATCTGAGCGGAACGATTCACAATTCGTTCCAATGTACCTTGATCGGCGGAGCACACGTCCTGAACTCGCGCCACATAAAGTTGGGAGATTGTAGCGTTCGCGTCCAGCGATGTCGCGGTCGCAGCGATGATCTTCGTCCCTGAGACGACGTTACGGCGTTAATGACGGGTGGTCATTGCGGTCTCGATGAGATCCGTGGTGGCGATACTGAACTTCAGGGTTGGTATTGTGGCAGATTCTCCAGCGATCCTTTATTCTCTCGCCTCACAACCAATGCTGTTGCAAGGACTTGTTGGATGCGCATTCGAGATTTTTACGCCGAGAAGCGTTTCGGCCTGTCGATCGAAATTTTCCCTCCGAAGACGCCGGAAGGGGATGAGTCTCTCCGTCAGACGCTGCGCGAATTGGCTCCGTTTGGACCTGCTTTCGTCTCGTGTACTTATGGTGCCGGGGGGTCGACCAGTAAACGGACGGTGGAATGGTGTCAGGAGATCCAATCCGGCACGGGCCTGCCGGCGACCGCTCACTTCACATGCGTTGGCAGCACGCGATCCGAACTTATTGAGTGGCTGCAGTTTGCATCGAATGCTGGCATCCGGAATATTATGGCTTTACGCGGAGATGCGCCGGCCGGGCAGGCTGAGTTCAAGCCGGTCGACGGCGGCTTGCAGTATGCCAACGAGTTGGTAGCTCTGATCCGAGAGCATTTCCCGGAGATGGGTATCGGGGTGGCTGGCTATCCAGAGAAGCATCCGAGTGCCACCAGTTTTGAGGTTGATTTCCAGAACCTCGTTCGCAAGATCAAGGCGGGGGCCGACGCGGTCTACACGCAATTGTTCTTCAACAACGCGAACTTCTTCCGCTTCCGGGATCTCCTTGCCCGAGAACGACTGGGCGTCCCTGTGATTCCCGGAATCATGCCCATCACCGAGTTTGCCCGGATTCAGCGGATTACTGCGATGTGCGGAGCTGTTATTCCCACTTCTCTGGCCGCTCGTTTGGAAGCGGTCAAGGATGACAAGAATGCTCAATATGAAATTGGTGTCGAGTATGCGACGGCCCAGTGCCGCGAGCTGATCGACGAAGGCGTTCCAGGCCTGCATCTGTATTGCCTG
>DASYEA010000765.1:0-3230 GCA_036499265.1 Schlesneria sp.
TTCAATCAGAGGCGGAACAATCGGGTGCCCCCACAGTTGATCCGATCGTGTTCACGCCCCCGATCGATATCTTCGAAACTCCTGATGGACTGGTGCTGCTCGCAGATCTTCCAGGAGTCACTCTGGAATCATTGGAACTGCAGGTTCAAGACAACAAGCTCACGTTGTTCGGCAAAGTAAAGCCCGATCTTCCCGCTGACGCCCGCCTGATTCATCAAGAGTACACCGTCGGACATTTCCTGCGGTCCTTCATTTTGAGTGACGAGGTCGATCACGATCGCATTGCGGCCAAGTTAAATCAGGGTGTCCTGGAAGTAGTTTTGCCTCAACTCCGCAAATCAGAACCGCGCCGAATTCAGGTGACTGTTGAATGATGATGGGAGCATCCCATCTGCCGATGTCGCGTCTTTTGAATTGAAGGAAATCACATGGCTGATCCCCATCAAAGTGGCGCGTCTGGTCAATCGGAGATCCCGACTCCACCACTGGATCGTGTCCGAATGGAAATGGAACGGTGGTTGGAAGTTGCCCGCACGACGGGCGAACGGGCCATGGAGTCGCTGGGTTTAGGCCCCGCGGGAAAAAGCGCGGCCCCGCCCATTGATGTCCTTGAAGTCGATTCCGAAGTCGTGATTTTAGTGGACCTGCCCGGCGTTGCTGCGGACGCGGTTAAGCTCTCCCTGGTCGGCAATATGCTGACGATTGAGGGAACTCGGGCGGTCGCCGTCTTTCCGGAAGTGATTCGACGGCACGCGATCGAACGCATCCCGGCCAAGTTTGAGCGGTCAATCCCGCTACCGACAGCCGTCGATCCCGATCAGATTCATGCTGAGACCCGTGATGGTTTGCTGACGGTGACGCTCCGCAAATTGGTGCCGACCGTGGGGCGCACGATCCCAGTTTCACATGCGGCGGGCTCGAAATCCGTTTGAACCCGCTAAATCGTGCGTTGAGAATAATCCTCGCGGAAGCCATGTCCGATTGTTGGTCATCGCAAGCAGGCGATTGACCCCGGCCCACTGTTTTGGGATACTTACGGAGTCTCGGACGCAGAATTCGAGGCTTCTGGCCACGGCTGGCCAACAATGTTGGAACACCAAGACTGTCCAACCCGTGAGAAACTGGATTGATTGTATCCATTCCGGTCGCGGTTCGTCTTGAACCATCAGGCAGATTCACTTGTCAACTAGATGGCTCAAATCGAGTCTCACACTCCCGGCGGGGTTGTCGTGGATTGAGCGTCGGCCGCCGCCGCCGCCCAGCTAAGCAATTGAAGCAGAGAAGGCGAGGGTTTTGATGGAGCACTTGGGCAGGCATGTCATTATCGAATTGTGGGGGTGCAGCGACGCCATCAATGATCCTGAGATCGTCAAAACAGCGATGCTCGATGCGGTCCGCGCTGCCAATGCAACCTTACTGAACATCTTTGTTCATGAGTTCAGTCCGCAAGGAGTCACCGGAGTGGCTGTGCTTTCTGAATCTCATCTTTCGATTCACACCTGGCCCGAGCATGGTTATGTCGCCGCTGATGTCTTTACGTGCGGCGAAACGACGAAGCCTCGGGCTGCGGCCGAAGTTCTGGCGGTGCGTTTTTCTGCTGAGCATTCCGTCGTTCATGAACTGGAACGCGGAGTCCTTCCTCAGGCCCAGCCACGCGGTGGTGCCCCGAAGTTGCCTCGAATTCGCAGCTTGGCAAACGCCTAAGCGATCGAACGCGAGGCGGGTCGCTTTTAGAGAGGGTGCCTTGGGTGTCACCGTCTTCGTCTAGCCGTGTCCATTGCCAAAGACACGGCCTTGTCGAAGACTCCAAAACCGTGGCACCCGCCTTTAGGCCAATCACGAGTCACAAATTCACGAGCCACCCGGTGATCTGCGGTGGCTATTTTTATTGGCTGGAATCGATAGCGATCAATTCCACTGAGCATTTTTGACATCATAGGGGAGCAAACGATTTGTTTCCGCGATCTTCTTGAGCACTGTCTCATAGACCTCGTAGGGATCTGCACGGAACAGCAAATCACAGCATCCGGGGTGCAGCAACCAATCCCCGCGATCGATTTCCCCCTCCAATTGATCGGGCCCCCATCCCGCGTACCCGGAAAAGATGCGGAAATGAGGCTGATCCGCTCCGTGACCGCAGTTCCGCAGTACCTGTTCAAACGACGCGGCGCTGCCCCCGATATACAGACCTGGAATCGGTGATGTCTCTGAATCTTCATAGGCCTCCGCATTGTGAAGCATCAGCAACGCCGTTGGTTCAACCGGTCCGCCGACGAAGACGACATCTTCCATTTCAGGAAGACTGAAGTGGCCGGCGAGTGCGTGGGAAACTTTGATCGATGTTGGACGATTCACGATCAGGCCCGTAGCCCCCTGTTCGCCATGCTCCAACAGGAGAACGATCGTCTGGTGAAAGTTGGGGTCACGCAGTGACTTTGATGCCACCAGGCAATGACCTCGCAAAGACTTCGACATAAACATTCTCCATCCGACTGCTGTCGACAGCCGGGGCTGCCGCACAAGGTGGCTCATCGTCCAATCCGGTGCGAGTGGCGGCTCTTTCAACTTGCTGAATTCTACTCCGAGGGCGATTAATGTAAAACGGGATCGTCGCTCAAAACCCGGCGAGCACTATTTCAATTTGGTCACAATGCTCTTCCGGCAGGGAGATTTCGCTACTCTTCAGGTGATTCATGCGCCGGCTTCCTCAACTAGTCCTGATGCTCACGACACTTGCGAATGCATGGCTGCTGATGCAGGCGGTTCATGAATTGGGACATGTCGTTGGCGGGCTTTTGACCGGGGCGGTCATTAAACAGGTCGTGTTGCACCCGACGGAAATCTCGCGCACGGACTTCGGCACAAATCCGTCGCCGCTGATCGCTTGCTGGTCGGGGCCTTTCTTCGGGGCGATATTGCCCGTGATCGCTTGGCTGCTTGCTCGCTGGCGCCGGCAAACTTACGCGTCCTGGCTGAGGTTCTTCGCAGGCTTTTGCTTGATCGCCAATGGAGCCTATCTGGCCGTTGGAGTTCGGGAAGGGATCGGGGACGCTGGTGATTTGCTCAGACTCGGCTCGGCACCCTGGCAACTCTATCTGTTCGGTACGATCGCGATTCCCATCGGGCTATGGTTGTGGAACGGACTTGGATCGAGCTTCGGGTTGGGTCGGGATGCCAGCCTCGTCACCTGGCCTGCCGCGACAAGCTCGTCGGTGCTCCTGTTGGTGACA
>DASYEA010000766.1:0-4561 GCA_036499265.1 Schlesneria sp.
CGTGACATCGTCATCAGCGGGCCGGCTTGCTGAATACTGATCGAGGCCCGCGAGGATTTGTTGGCTGAGATCTCGAACATTCGTGATCGGAATTGACTGCACGAGTTTCAGCAATCCTGCCTCACCAAGAAGCTTGTCATCACCGTTGCGCGCTTCGGTCAATGCGTCGGTGTATAACAGGAACAAGTCGCCCTCTTCCATTTTGAGGCTGAACTGCTGATAGTTGGTCGATGAGTCAAAGCCAAGGGGCAGGTTGGCTACGCGACCGTCTTCAATCAGGTCTTGATTGACGTACGACCACTTGCCGGTTCGGTGCTGATACCACAATGGACGCGGGTGCCCCGCGTTACACAGGACTAGGCGGCTATCGTTGGCGAGGTACGTCGCGACGATGGCGGTCGCGAAACGAGCGGATTGAGTGAGGGCCGTGAATTCGCGGTTGAGCTCGCGGATCAGGCGAGTCTGGCTGGAACTGTTCATGAACCGGCGAACGAGCGCTCGAAGCTGCTGAGAGGTTTCCGCAACCGCCTCGCCATGTCCCGAGACATCCGCCAACAGCATTCGCGTGATATAACCGCTCGCGCAGAGTGAAACGTAGTGAACGTCGCCCCCCCTGCTCTCGCCGCGATAGGGGCGGCTATAGACGGACAATTCAAGGCCTGGTGTCACGACATCGCTCGTAACCGACTGGTTGCCGCTCCAGATGTCCATGCATTGAAGGTTGTAGGACGGAATCGTAGTTGAATCTGGCATGGTCGGCGATTATTCCTCCGCGATCAGCATTGCGATTCGCATGCACCTGAACTCTGCAAGTTTAACGCTTTCCGGCTCTAAGCGTAAAAAAACACGGCAGGGAAATCCCTGCCGTGTGAAACTTCGTAGGCGAACAATTGGCCTCGACTACTTCTTGGCCTTCTTGTCGGCGGCAGTGGCCTTGGCCTGAGCAGCCGCTTCGGCAGCGCGAGTTTCCAAGTTGATCATCGGACTGAACCGACGAACCTTGGCAGCGATCAGTTGCTTGTCGCCTTGATTGGTCGCTTTACGGAACCGGGCTTCCAGCTTCTTCAACTGGACTTTGTGCTTACGGCGACGTTCTTTTTCCCGATCTCGTTCAGTGCGCGGCATGGTAGACGGTATTCTCCGGAACAACTCAACGGCAACTGCCGTCGGCAAATACTAAAAGGCGGGAATTCTTCGCAAGCTAACTACTTGCGAGACAATCAATTACCGCAATTTCTTATGACAAGTCTTGCAGCGAACCCGCATGCGAACAACCTTGTTGCATTTCGGGCAACGCTTAGTCTTGCGCTCAATCTTCAACTTAGTCCGTGGACGAATCGGCATCGTTCAACCCTTAGTCTCCGTCCAAGCCGAACAGGCTCAGTCGGGACAATCTCCAAAACCATAAACGAGCGGGAAAGTTTAGCTGGGGCGGTGCGGACACGCAAGCCAACACCGGTGTCGTAAATTCTGTATTCTCAATGACCCATTCTCATTGCGCCTTGGGAGTTAACTAACTCACGTGAAACAAGTTGCAGCTTGTAGAACGGCCTCGATTCAATGCCCGCAAGTTTTCTCACCATCAGAAATATCCGCTGCCCAGATATTTTGAGCAGTCGCGGATTCACGCCGCTCAGTTGCATTCGGCCAGCAAGGGGCCGGCCAGTTCCTGCAGGAAGAACAGCCTTCCGGGCTGTCCTGGCATGAAGGTCGAGGGAATCCAAGGGGTCGGTTCGTGACGCAAGGTCATCCACAGCGAGAGGCCCTGCCACTGCATGCCCCGCCCGAATATTCCATCAGCGCCGCCGATGATCTTGTCACACCCTAAAAACAGGCCGGGGCCGATGGTGTTGGCGAAAGCGGGGACATGCGTCGTTCGGCTCTTGAAACTCGTGAGCGCGTTCTGCTCAATCGTGAGTGGATGCAATCGTGCTCCCAACCGATGAGTCTGGCGTTTCCATTCCTCTGTCGAGTTGAACTCACCCGCGAAATGTGGTTCCCAGAAGGCGATGTGGCAAACGCGGCCAATTCCAAAAATCGTCGTCAGCTTGGCTCCCTTGCTGCGGAGCTCGCCGATCTTTTCGGCATACGTCGGCAAGAGTTTCTTGGTGGCGAAGTTACGCTGTTTCTTGGGGAGGGTCAGCTTGCCGAGCGGTCCGTAGAAGGCCTGTTCCATCGCGTATTGAAACGACGCCGTATTTGAAGACGGCAACGTATTGCCATCCTTGTCCGACCATTCGTCCATATTGAATCCATGGACATGTTCGCACGAGACATTCCATTCGGTCAGGAAATAGACAGCCCAGCGATACATTCCCATCGGGCCGACCGGCAAGATCATCGCCGCTTGTTCGCCCGCGTCTTTCGCGCGTTTGATTGTCAGGGCTATCTCGTGCCCAAGCATCATGTCAAAGTCGGACACACTGCTACATGCAATAGGTTGAAAGTTCTTATGCCAGCTTTTCTGCCGTGCTGTAATCGTCGAAGGATCGGGGTCGACGCAGGCGTCAATTTTCGCCAAGTCCCAACCGGCCGGAAAAAAGTTCTCCATCAGGGAGCCAGGCAGTGTGCTGATCAAATCCATGGGATATAGCCTCAAGATCAATCTGTGGGAGTTGAAGTGCGTGATGTTCTTACCAGATTCGAAAGCAGAGCGGGAGTGATTGGCCAGCAGTGGACTTCGCAGGCACTGGCGATTTTCCGAAGGGCGAAAGCTCAGGTACTGATCGCGCAGTGGCGGTGCCGACTCCGAGGCTAACGGTTGCATCTTGATCGCTAATCTTGGACATTGCCAAGTTGGCAATCCTCATTCATTCAGAAAGTGACTTCTGGTGTGACACCATTCGATCACATTCCCTATCACCGCTTGTTCCCGTGGCTGCACCTGTTCCGGGCCATTGGTCTGGCGTTTTCGTTACGCCAGTTTCTGATCGCGGGAGGAGCGATCTGCGCTTTGTGGATTGGTCATGCGATGGTCGAGTCCATCGATGTCGATCAGACGCCGATGGTCATTCTCGGCTGGAGTCTGCCGGCTTGGAATGCGGAAGCGTTCGGCACTTCACAGTCGCGAGCCGAATTGACCTCCGTGATACTACGCCCGTGGGATGATATCTTGCGGTCGTCAACGGCCGCCTGGGTTCCTCAAGATACCCTGGCACATCGGCTGAAAGCAGTCTTTATCTGCGGGTGGTCGTTCGCGATGTGGTCGATTTTCGGGATCGCGCTGAGTCGACTGGCCGCGCGACGGTTTACTCGGCAAGAAGGCTCATTCCGAAAGGCCGTCCAGTTTGGTCTGTCGCGGTCAATGCAGGGTATCGTCGCTCCGGCGCTGCCTGCCATCGCCGCCGTTGTGGTCTTGGTCCCTACAATCCTGATTGCCGTTTCGGGAAATATTCCGGTCATAGGTTCGACGCTGGTGACCGTGCTTAGTCCCATAATTCTGCTCTGTAGTCTGATCGCAGCGGCGCTTCTCATCGCAGTTGTTGTCGGTTGGCCGTTGATGTTGGCTGCGATTGCCACGGATGACTGCGACGGGTTCGGTGGCTTGAGTCGATCGTACAGCTTATGGACGGGACGGCCCTGGTACTTTGCCTGGTGCCTGATTGTGGCGGCTATCGTCGGAACGGTGGTCGTGCTTCTGGCGAACGTTCTTGCTCAGTGGGCAGTCTATCTGGCAACACTCGTTGTCATGTTCGGCATGGGTGAAGGTGCGCCCGCATTTGCCATCAGCCGAACAATTCATGTGTTGATCGTCCTGCTTTTCAAAGCCTATTGCATCAGTTTTTTCTGGACTTGCGCGATGATTATCTACGCCCTCTTGCGACAAAGCGTCGACGGCATGCCTCTGGATGCGATGGCTGCTGATCGCGACGAACTGCCCGCACGCGACCCCTTGCCAGTTGTCGGCATGCCGGCCATGGGAGATGCTCCAATTCGCGAACCTGGTGTTTAACAGGGCTTGAACGACTCGGGCCAAATCGTACGGACTAAGTCTGTCTGAGCGGCTTGTTCCTGAAGGCAGGCCTTGCTGAATGCAGAATCAGCATCACTGGGGGCCGTGAGTTCGGCATACGCTCCCACGACTTCGGTCGCGGCGTTCGCGGCTGCGATGGCGCAAGTCGTCGGGTAGGTGGGGATCGAAGTCTGATCGTCAAACAGACAGCAGAGTGCCGATTCGGCAATGTAGTTTGAGAAACGATCTGAAGCTGACGAGGTGTCATCGACGTAGATACACAAGCTATTGGCCACTGCATGCGCCTTCAGGCGCTCTGCATCACAGGCGAGTCCCTCCGCGAATCGCTCGGCGACTTCGACAACGTGCCGGCAATCGTCTGGCAGGTGTTGCCAGATTCGTCGACAGCACGCAATCGCAAATCGCCGGAAGCGATCGCTCTCGCTCTTTCCTCGTAGATACTCAAGCATCGGGATCGGAATGGTGGCCGTCTTCCACTTGAGTTCATTCATTGCTGGCTCACATGCCGCGCGGCGGAGAAAGTCACGACAAGGAGAGGATGATTCACGCTATGCGTTCAGAGAATAGCGCTTCTCCCTCGCCATTGCA
>DASYEA010000767.1:0-5154 GCA_036499265.1 Schlesneria sp.
CTGCGCATGTGCGTCAGATGATCGAACAGATCTTGTTCACGAATCCAGGTGAACGAGTCAACCGACCGGAATTCGGGAGTGGCCTGCTGCAACTTCTGTTTGCACCCAACAGCGACGCTCTGGCCGCCGCCCTCCAGGCCAATGTGCATGGCTCCTTGCAACGCTGGCTGGGTGATGTCATCGACATCCGAGACTTGGACGTTCAGAACGAAGATTCCAAGCTGATTGTCACTGTGCAATACGCCTTGGTTCGGACCAGCGAACACCGCACCGAGACCTTTGAAAGGAGCGTGGCATGATGTCGAATCCCACGCTCGTCTGCTCGACGTCTGAACGGCGGGCACAATTGCACCATGTAAATCTCGATCCAAATCGGCGACATTTCAATGGAATTGACTATGTCGAATTTGAGCGACATGGCAAGATCGACACACTGCGCGTCTACTTTCTCTGCCAGCGGCCTGCGGATTTCGATCAACCACTTGAGCGTCCTCCGCAGTTTGATCTCTACAGTCCGATTCTGCGACGGCATGTCAAAGTCACCAAGGTATCGCCACATGCCAGTTGCTCGGACTCGGTGATGCTGGAGACGGAATCTCGGCTTTGCCCTGGGGCGGCTTATACACTGACGTTGCGTAGTCGCACAGACATCGATCCGCAGTTCGCGCGGTTTGAATTTTCTGCGCATGACAACACCGTGGAGATTGATCCGCGACCTCGTCCCCCCGCGGCCCACTGCGGCAAGACCGATCCAAAGATCAACTATCTGGCCCGCGATTATGCCAGTTTCCGTCAGGTGTTGTTCGATCGACTCGCACAGATCATCCCGGAATGGACGGAACGACATGTTCCTGATCTGGGCGTGACGTTGGTCGAGCTATTCGCGTATGTCGGCGATTACCTTGCTTACTATCAAGATGCCGTCGCCACCGAAGCATATCTCAATACGGCACGCCAGCGAATCTCGGTCAAACGTCATGCACGGCTGGTCGACTATCAGCTTCACGAAGGCTGCAACGCGCGCACATTCGTGCATCTGAATGTCGCCGGACCGTCAACCGTGTCGTTGGATCCTACCGACATTTTCTTCATCACCGAGCATCCAGATCCTCGCAATCGGGCTCGCGCTGTCCTTGATCCGAGTGAAATCGAGGATCTTCCGCCGAATTCATTTCAACCGTTTGAGATCGTCCGGCGGAAGCCAGCCTGTCGCAAGTTGCGATGCGAAGATCTCAAGAACGTCGTAGGGTTGATGGCCGCGCTCGTACGATATGACTCACTCAACGACCAAAGTCTCAGTGGCCGAGTCGCTGAATTCATCTATTCGCACCTTCCTGACTTGTTAAAGGAAGATATTACGGCGTATGTGCAAACGGCTGACGCGAAACCTGGCCAGTTACTTCAGGATCGACTCCTCGCGTCATTAAATTCAATGATGCAGCAATGGTGCCTGCCGGAATTGATTCAGTTGGAAGACTTGTCTCATGACGAGACCTACCGGCGACTGGAACGCTACCTCAATGCTCCGCCATTCACGCTCGAGCAAAATATAGCATTTCTAACCATCGTCTTCAGCGACTTCTTTTCCCGCATGGACGATTCGCGGATTGAATTACATCCCGCGCAGAATGAACTGCGATTTTATACGTGGAATCTTTCTGAGTGCCACCTACCCGTCGGTACGACACGAGCAACGTTGTGCGACGACCCGAACTGCACGCCCTACGTCGATTCGCCTACACTATTAATTCCTGATGCGATTCCGTATGACGACGATCCAGTCCAACTTCCAGACGGCAATGTGAGCACCACCGCGAAGGAAGCGAATGCGAAATCCAGTCCACTGAAACTCAGCCGGTACGTTCTCGCTCATTTGGATTTGCTGACAAGCAATCTCCCGAAACCCGATGAGCCACAGCGGGGTTGGAACTTGCGGCATCTGTCCGCTGGCGACATCCTGATTCTGGAAGAGAAGTATGGTCCCGTCACCCACAATCCTGCCGATGCCAATCCTGCCCATCGACAGGCCGTCCGACTGACACGCGTCAACTTCAGCGTTGATCCGGTCTCGCTGGTCCGCATTGTTGAAATCGAATGGGATCATGCCGATGCACTGACGTTCCCCGTCTGCATCTCATCCATCGGGCCTGTCGAGGATGGCTGTCAGCTCAAGCACGATATCAGCGTCGCACACGGGAATGTCGTCCTGGTCGATCACGGCGTGACACTCGCTGCCGAATGGATTGGCGAACCGCTTGAAGTCGTGACTCGCCCGCGCTGCGGTGATTCATATCTCGACGAGACCGTGACTGCAGCTCCGTCGCGGGAGGAACTGTTCCAGCCAATTCTGAGAGAACAGAACCTGACTTTCGCCGAAGATGCCGAAGCTTGTTCTTCGGCATCAAAGCTACTCGTTCAAGAGCCGCATAAAGCCGTTCCCTCGCTTGAAGTTCATTCTTTTCCTGTCGCCACCGAACCAGCGGACGCGTTTCGCGACGATCATGTTCCGCCCCCGACACTGATGACACTCGACGACCTGACTGCACCACTTCAGTTCTTGACGCGACTGGCGGGAATGAGTGAAGTCGAGATTCGACGGATCGAAATGATCTTACCCCCGCACGCGACTCGCTTTCTGCAAGATTATCGCAGCAACAAGAACGGAGTGCAGTCTGTCGTGCAAAGCTTGGCTCGCCAGAATGCGATCAATCGCATCTCATCTTTGGTGAAACCAGTCGAGCCCGCCGGCACTGCCGAGGAATCGCGGCAGCACAAAGAGGCCGCAGCATTTGCCGCAGCGTTGCAATCCGCAGTCACCTGGAATTCCAAGCTACATCTGCTCGACAGTAGCTCAGAGAGCCAAGATGTGGTTGTCGAGCTCGACAATGAACGGCGAACGCACCTGCGTTTTGGGAATGACGACCTTGGTCGGCGGCCGATGTCGCAGACCTCTTTTTATGCCACCTACCGAGTTGGCAACGGGGGCATCGGAAATGTTGGGGCAGGCAAGATCAAGCACATGGTCTATCGAGTCACGCGCCCGACCGGGATCAATGCCATTATCAATCCGCTTCCTGCAACTGGCGGACTGGAACCGGAATCACTCGATCACGCGCGAGCTCGTGCTCCGTCTCAGTACAAGAAGGCGCGGCGAGCCATCACGGCGAACGATTATGCAGAAATCGCGGTGCGCGAGTTTGCTGATGAGATTCAACAGGCCCGCGCCATGCTCCACTGGATGGGGACCTGGTATGAAGTCTCGGTGGCTGTTGATCCGAAATCGACGGTCACGAACCCCGATGATCTGGTGAAGCGAGTCGACGCAACCTTGCAGACTTATCGCCGGATCGGGCACTTGCTGACGGTCGCACTTCCCACCTACGTCGGACTCGACATTGCGATGACCGTGTGTGTCCAAACCAGCTACCTCTCGGCACACGTTCGCCAGGAATTGCTCGATCGTTTCAGTTCCGGAGTGCTGGACGATGGCACGCGCGGATTTTTTCATCCCGACAACTTCGGGTTCGGCGACGCGTTGTATCTCAGCCAGATTATTGCCGAAGCCAAGAAAGTCCAGGGGGTCGAGAACGTCCATGTGACTCGATTTCAAAAGCAGGGTCAGGGCGATCAAGGGGAGCTTGACAGCGGCATCATGGTCTTCGGTTCACGGGAGATCCCTCGCCTGGACAACAATCCATTGCGATCGGAAGCGGGCAATTTCAGCTTGCGCATGGAGGGGACGCGATGACAACAAATAACAACTGCCTTCCTTGTGACGGTATTCAGGTGATCAGTCCACTGCCGATCTCTAATCGCCCTGCGCTCGACGCGATCCAGTATCGCATCGGCACACATTCCACATTCTTCGAAAGCCTGCTCGCTCGGATCAGCACGTTGACCGCGGAAGAACTGGCCGAACTCTCGCTTTCAGACAATCAACGCACTCGCCGCCGCCGAGTCCACAAACCGACATCCCTTTCCACAGTGCAACACCCACTGCGAGATTGGCTGACCACTCGAGAACAGAATGATCCCGCCATCGCACTACTCGATGCCTGGTCCACAGTGGCGGATATCCTCACGTTCTATCAAGAGCGACTGGCCAACGAAGGCTTCCTGCGCACCGCCCGAGACCGCGCCTCGATCCGAGAACTCGCCCGCCTGGTCGGCTATCGCCTGAGGCCCGGTGTCGCAGCGACGGTTTATCTGGCGTTCGAAGTTGAAGACACAAACGTTCAGATTCCATTTGGTAATGGCGCTCCCACACAGCCTCCTTCCGTACCGATCGTGATCCCCAAAGGAACCGCAGCCAAGAGTACACCGACGCCTGGCAGAAACGAGGAGTCGCAAACATTTGAAACGTCGAAAGACCTGACGGCGCGACGGGAGTGGAACGCTATTCGCCCAAGACAAACTCGACCGCAACTGATTGTTGCAAGTACCTTACCGACCCTTGAGAGGGTCTATCTTAATGGGATTGGACTACAACTCTCGCCCAACAACGTAATGGCATTTCTCGTTGAAGGGCTGACATCCCCGACCTTCTTTCGAGTTCAAAAGACAACCGAATTTCCACACACGAGGAAGACGCTTGTAGAATTCGTCGAGAACCCGCTTCAGTTAAAAGCCCTGACACGCAATATCCGCCAAGTCGAGGCACAACTTTACGATTCGCTTCAGGCACAGTTTTTGTCTGACCAAATGAAGAACTCGATAGTTGCAGACATTGCAACCTATATTCAAACAACAATTGATGCTCTTGGTCTTCACTCGATTGTCGCAGCCGACCAGCGTGTTACTGACGATCTGGCATGCACAGTTCTCCGGCCCGTCGACCCATTCTCTCCAACATTCATTCGCGAATGCACTCGCCTTTACGCCGATGCAACGTCTAAGACCGGTTCAGTCCCATCTCCGGATTCATCATCGGTTCTATATCCCTTGCATCAGGCAATTGAAACTTTTAGGACAGGACTGCACCAAAGATATCACATTCATTCAGTCGCAATGGCTCGATTGGCAGCGCTGTCTGGAGAGTTGATTGCATCGTCTGACTCGACATTTAACCGACAACAGGCCGCCACCATAGATGCAAAGCTAAAGCTTGCCATTGGAGCGATTGACGATCAGGAACGTCCGGTGACCGTAATTGGT
>DASYEA010000768.1:0-6711 GCA_036499265.1 Schlesneria sp.
TCAAACGGTATCGCACCACATTTGTTCAAGGCGGTGACGACGGAGCTGGACAGCGTCACAAATAGATCGTCCCGCTGTCAGACTGGTGCCGCCGCGAACCTGTTGCGAAACATTGAGCCCAATGCCACACCCGATGCGACAGCACCAGTTAACACACACGGAGTCGCACCTTGGATTGTGCAGGAAGACCTTTGCATTGAGATCACCGAAAGCGATACGTTCCAGATCCCCTCGGGTGAGGCGTTGTGCATCGAACCGGGAAAGACTTTGATCATTCGCGCTGGTCGTGGAGCTTGGCCGATGCTGCATGTGCATCCCTCCGATCACGATCTTTCCCATTCGCCTTGGCTCGTGATGATGGGAGAAGGAAGCAAGCTCGTCATCGATGGACTTTTGATCTGCGGAGCGACAATCCAACTCAATGAGGGACCCCGAGGAACTCGGGACACAACCAATGCGACCACATGCCGCCCCTGCGATCGCTCCCAGACATCTGAAAGTCGTTTGGCGCCCCTGCCTGAACTACACTTGCGGCACACAACGTTTGTTCCAGGTGGCCGGGCCGATCCGTGCCTGAGGTGTCAACACGCCAGTTTGTGCTTGAACCTGTCCGACGGACTCGTCTCGATCCGGCATTCGATTGTCGGCACAATGAACGTGGAGCACTCCAAGTGCTCAAGTTGCTGTTGTCACCGAACGACCACAGCACCCAATGGAGATGTGCCGGTCGTCAGTCAACCACCGTGTCCGGTGGACCCGATTTCGATCGAAGTGACCGATTCGATTATCGATGCGGCATACGGTCTACCGGCAATTTACTCAAACTGTGGTGCCCCAGCACATGCCGATTTGACTGTGGAGCGATCGACAATCCTGGGTGATCTTTGCGTGCAACAAATGACGCGTGCGGAAGACAGCCTGTTTGTTGGAATTGTCCATGTGCAGCGGCGCGGACTGGGTTACATGCGATTCTGTTACGTACCGAATTCGTTCAACGAGATGCCGCCTCTGTCGGGCACAGCGCATCTTCGCCGCGCGCTGTCTATTGCGTTTGCGGTTCACGATACGACGTCAACATTGCTTCGAATGGAGACCCACGATCTCTCTGGTGCCGAGTGGTACTACAAGATCCGGACGCCTCCTCAATTCAAGTGCGTCCCTGGATTGAAATCATCCAGAACGAGTCAGGATTGCACGACCGGATGTGGCGACTCACCTGCCGCATCTTCCGTGACAGAGCGCAAGCCGATGCCTACTTTCGTCAGCACGGAATACGGCCACCCCGGATATTGCGAACTGAGCCAGGACTGTGACCTGCGAATACTGCAGGGGTCCGAAGATCAATCGGAATTCGGAGTCTTTCATGATCTCTATCGGCCACAGCGCGGCGCGGCCCTGCAATCACGACTCCAGGAATACACTCCGGCCGACATGCAATCGTCAGTGATCTACGCAGACGACCTGCACCCCTCGCAATTCGGTGGTCCTCACTAACAGCAATCACTGCGACCTGAAATCGAAAGCACAAACATGTTTGGCGACTTCTCGAGAGATTCGTATGACCCCGGCAAGCACTATACGCGAGTGCTGATGCAGCAGGGGCGACCGCTGATTGATGCAGACTGGAATGAGCAGATCACGTCATTGATTGAAGCGCAGCGACAGCTTGCCATTGCCGTCATCGGTTGGCATGGGACGCCTGATGGTGGTTTTCAGATCGCTTCAGGAACTGGCGATCAAGACTACACGTTGTCTGCGGGAAGCTATTTCGTCGATGGGATTCAGTGTCGCAACGAACGAGTCACGATCGAGAAGCCAAATCGACCATTCAATTTGCCCACAGATTCCAACATTTCGGCTGATCAATGGCTGTATTTGGATGTCTGGGAGCAGGCGATCTGTCCGAGTCAGGACAGTGCCATTCTGGAACCGGCACTCGGCAGAATTGATACTGCTTGGCGATCACAAGTCCAGTGGACGGTCAGATATTCCAACGCCCCAATCGGCGTTGGCAACGATTACCAGAAATTCATGGCAACCGTCCGAGGAAGAGACCAGGACAAAGACGTCACACTTGCAGTTCGTCCAGCCTCTTCCAGTGGGACTTCAACAAAGGGGGCCTGTGAAATCGATTCAGGTGCATCTTCACAAGTGGATCGACTTTATCGAATCGAAATTCACAAAGCAGGGAAGGCTGCCAGTGGCGCGATGACTGGCGACAAGCTTAAGGATGTGGCGACATTCAAATGGTCTCGCGAAAACGGCAGCGTGGTCGCATCAGTTGTTTCGACCCGGGACGCGGCAGAAAAGATTCTACCGCCAAGCGGACCGACGTTGACTCGAGATGCCTTGCGGTTTTCTTCTTCAATTCCGATTGCAAAACAACGATGGTGCGAACTGATCGATCAGGAGGGACGATCCGCCAATGAGCAGAGGCAACTGGTCCAAATTGAACGCATTGAAGGAGATCGAATACAAGTTTCCCCTCCCGTCAATGTGAATTATGAACCAGGGCGCGCTCTAGTCGCACCCTTTGAGCTTAAAGCTTCTACAAAGTATTTCCTGCGCCAATGGGATCATGCTGGAACTGCGCTGACAACAAACGAAACCGTCGTCAGTCGCCTCAGTGATTCGCCAGAAAGTAACAGCCAAACTCCACTGCCACAACTTCTGAAGAAACCGATCCTCTCCAACGGCTGTCTGGTGGTTGTCACCGACTGTTGGATTCAGTTGGAGAATGGGATCTCCATCAAATTCACCGGCACGGATTTTCTCGAAGGCGATTACTGGTTGATGCGAGTCTCCAGAAATAACGGCGTTACGCTGCTACCCGGTCCTAATCCGCAAGCACCTGCTGCCGCCCGGACGATTCATCACTACGCACCGATTGGAAGTATTAAGCAAGCTTCGGACAATTCGAACAAGCTGGTGATTGACCCACTCCCGTATTGGAATCAAATCAAAAAAGCGGGTCTTGACTATTACGAGAAAGACTGGCCGAATAACTCGCCCCCATTCGGCCTTCCCTCCCCGGCACCAATGCCGCCTATGGGGCATTCCACACCGATGCCTACGGCACCCAGTCCCGTCATCACACCAGCCTCAGTCCTCTCAGGCGAAGGCCAGCGGGCGCTCACCGGATACTTTGAGTCCCCTCAGAGTCTGACCCGTCGAGTTCCCGCGAGGTACCTCAACCATGAATCCAGTTCGGCCGCTTACTCTCACTTCCGCTCTGCGTTACTTGTCAGTGAGATCCTTGAAGACTCATTCGAAAAATACTTTGCGAAGGTTGAGCGCTGCCTGTCGCTGAAAGAAAGCGACCGTGCGATTGTTGAAAAGGATGCACGCGCTGACTACGCGCTGGCCGTCGAGTTTGAACGGATGCTTTTATCGGGCGAGACCTCCCGACCTCGCATCGCATGATGCTTGGGGAGAAGTCGATTGCAGTTCCTACGTGACAACCTGTCCGAACGCCGAGGGCCACTCTATGACGACTAACGATCGAGACTTAGCCTTGAATCCCGACCTCTTCGCGTCGGAAGTTCATTTCTGCCTGCTTAACGATGGCGTCCGTTCTCGATCACTGCGGAGACTCTGGCGAATCGCCAAAGGAGACTCGGAACTGGAGCGTATCCTCGAAATCAAAGTGGCAGAGTTCCGCCGTGCGATGCGCGAGGGGCGCACTCCCACACTCTGGAATATGCCGACACGAACATTCGAGTGGCTGACCGAAAACGCGAGATTTACTCCGCCGCGAGAAGTGTTGACAACGTTGGCGTACGTGGCGGTGATGCTGGTCGGAATGGATGCTCTCAAATCTGAGGTGCCATGGAGCCGAGTGTGGAGTGGATCAGGACATACCAACTCCTCAACCCTGATGCGGCCCAGCTATGAGAGCGATGCCGATCTGTTCCGCTCACCCAGCGTCGCGACGATGGACGCGTCGTCCAAAGTCGACGAGTGGCTGGTGGCTGAGTTGAAGCGAGCCGCAGACTCGAGCGATTGGTCTCAAGCCATGGCTCGACGCCTGGCAGAGAGTCTCGACAAACTGCCACTGAACGAACTTCTGATTAGAAAAGTGACTCAAGCGACAGAAGAGGCGACTTTGCAGCAGATGAACTCGGCGGTTGCTCGTGATTTCGTGACTGATCTGGATACAGGGGCATTGGCAAAACAAGTCGCGGAGTCCTTAAGAACTGCGTTGTCAGCCCGGCAAACAAATGACTTGGCGATCGCCATCCTGAAAAGCAGGATCACGTCTCTGGATTGGAAGCTTCTGCTCAACGAGGCGACTTCAGCAATCGGGGCTGATCCGGTGGCAACAGACAAGTTGACCGCCGCTCTACTGCAGACGGTCGAACTAGCCGATGCGGAACAACAGGTAGCGACTCCGACTGCAGGCGCGAGCAATCCGTCGGATTCCACAACCGCGCTACGCCAGTCAGTTCAAGCGGCGATAAGTTCAGATGTATTCGAGGCAGCGGTCCGAAAGTCGGTGCAAAACTGGGTCGCCTCTGATGAGTTCAGAACGCAACTCACAGCAGCGGTCCAAAAGGCCCAGGCCAAATCCAAGCCCGCTGTCACGACTGACACGACAATTCAAGCCACAACGATCGCAAATGGGGGAGCCCAATGACGGCAGTAGCGCAAGCTCCTCCGATTGCCGAGTCACAGTCACTGGAACTCTGGCGACTCTGGTTCGAGCGTGGTCTGAAAGCGATCGACGACCGCGAGTATCCGATCGCAATCCATTGGCTACGCGAAGCCAAACGCCATGTTTGCTCCGGTGGACAGGAAGATTGTCGGCATGCGATGACGCAAGGGCAGCTTGCATTCGCACACTTGCGACTGGCGCATGAGAATTGCCGAGAAATCATCGAGCTATGCCTGAACGATTGCGAAATCACGAAACGCGAGGATCAGGCAAAGCAGTCTCTCGAAGAGGCACGAGCAGAGGCCCATTGCGCGGCCCCAAGGCTCAACTACTCCGCCAGCGATCCACAAATCAATCTGGCAACTGCTCGCACATTCCATGTTTTGGGCGAAGTCTCTCGACTGGCCGAGGAGTTTTCCACTTCGAGGGAGAGGTTCGCCTATGCCCGTCGGTGTTACAGCACGCCTCCGCCCCAGGTCGAACCCTTGACCGAAGTTGCTATTCGACTGTTCGAACTCGACTATCGACTTGGAGATTTCACCAAGGCACTGGCCGACTTGGATGAGCTTGAGCAGTACGTCTCCAGCCGCGATGACAAACTCTGGCTTGCTCAAATCGCCGCAGCGCGTGCGGACACTTTAATTCAGATGGGACACTATCGTGATGCTGGGCAGCTCTATCCTCGTTGGAAGGATCTGATCGGCATCCCAATTGAGCGCCTTAAGGTCACATACGAGAACGCCTTCGCTTTGTCGGTATTCGCGCGATCGAACCTGATACTGGGACATCTCGTGGAGGCCGAGCGGCTCCTAAATCGATGCCAAACTCTTTTGGAATGCCTGCCCGTCAAGCGCGATTGGTTGCGAGCTTGCTTAACGTGTCGATATTCGTGTTGCCCCTCTCGGGACGATTCTCTGCCGTTTGATGCGGCGCTGTTGCGTGCTGAATTGACTTTGGCACAGGGCGACTTGGTTTGCACTCGCGAGTTGTTGAAGGGCCTTCCGCAACCATCATGGATCGACCGGCGAATTCGGCTGTGCTTGCTTCGCGGAAAATTGAACTTGGCGTTGGGCTGCTTCCATGATGCCTGCCTGTGCTTCACCGAGGCGCGTCAGTTGGCAGAATCAATGTCGCCGTGTCGCACAGTTTTGTTCATACCTGCCTTGCTCGGGATGGCACGGACCGATAGCGAAACCACGAATTGGCTCGCCGCGATCGCTCTGGCAAATCAGGCAGTGCAATGCCTGGAACAGCGTCATGAAACGATCAGGGCCGAATTCGCATGGTCACTGCACGAATTGGCAGTCGCGTACGTGCGGGATGATCGCAGCCGTGAAGCCGGGCCGCCGTGCGAGCAGGCAATCAATCTGCTCGGCATGACGCTCAGGACCGGGCACCCCGATGAGGCTGCTGTTCTACTAACGCAGGCCGAATTCTGGATCTCGAGGCGGCGACCGGACCAAGCCCTCATTGCCATCAACCGAGCACGAACGTTGTACGGACAGATCTGCTACCGCGACGGCTTCGCCTATGCGCGCATGCTGCGACTGGAAGCAGAGGCCCATCAAGCCGAACACAATTCAAATTGCGCCATGCGCTGCTTCCTCTCCGCCGACAAGATCTGGCGGAATCAGGAGACCCAACTGAATTGCTCTCATTCAGAGCAGTCACTCATCCTGCTGGGGTTGGCAGTGGTCAATGTCTCTGTCGGCGCAATCCATCACGCGGACATGTCGTTTGCGAAGTTGCGACCGATGTTGATCGCGTTGAAAGGAAATGCCGCGCGTGCCGGATTCGAACTCAACCGGCGCGGTAATCTCTTTCAGATGTTGTGTCTGTACGAAGAAGCTGACTGGCTGTATTGCCGCGCGGAACAGTTGTACTGCGACTGCTACGGAACGAATCATCCCTTCACCGAACAAGTGCGAGCGAATCGAGTCACGGTGAACCAACGAAAGGCCGCCGCAATGAAGTGCCCGCCGATGTGTACGTGCAAACATCCGAGTTGTGGTCATTGTCGAGACTGTAATTCACGGTTTTAACCAGGAGACAACTAT
>DASYEA010000769.1:0-11046 GCA_036499265.1 Schlesneria sp.
CTAGCGTGGCGTAGCCGCAACGGAAAGAAGGTGAAAAAGCGTTGCTCCCGTGATACAGAGAGGTTGTAAAATCCTCTTCTGCGTCATCAGGAACAACGCCATGCAGCAGTTTCTACAGACTTTTGCGGACCATGTCACGGGAGTGCTTTCGGGATTCGATCGACTTGTCCTGCATGGTTCGCTGCGATTGCTTTCCTACACCCAGGGTCTGCTGAAGTATCTTTGCCATCACCGCATTCTGCTGAAGAACTTTGGTCAACACAGCCAGGAACTCTCGGATCGCCTGATTGTCGAGTCGCTGGCGGCGGCGGAGCAAGCACAGCGACCTGTCATTGATCTCCCCAGCAGCCGGGATCGCAAAGAGGAGATCGCCCGCGACATTGCCGTTCGTGACCGGATCACAACGGGCTTGATTTGCGTATTGAAGACGGTGGAACTATGCCGCTCCTATGAAGTGGCACCCAACCCTCAGACCCAGCGGATCGAACTGCGTTCTCGTCAGCGGAAGTGTCTGCATCTGTATCACTACCTGATCCATCCCGTATTCGGTTTCATGCACATTCGGCTGCAAACCTGGTACCCCTTTCAACTGCAAGTCTGCCTGAACGGCCGGGAGTGGCTCAGTCGCCAACTGGAGACCGCTGGCATCAACTACAAACGGGAGCGGAATTGTTTTACCAGTATTGACGATCTGCCTGCCGCACAGCGTCTGATGGATCAGCAACTGCGGGCCCCGTGGAAGTCGTTGCTGAGGGATCTGGTTCGTCGTGTGAATCCGTTGGCTGCCGAATTTCAACTGCATCTGCCAGAAGAGACCCGACAGGTCGAGTACTACTGGTCGGTCCCTCAGAGTGAATGGGCCACCGATGTGATGTTCCAGTCCCGCCAACAACTGGTTCCTCTCTACGAACGACTGATTCGTCACGGCATGGCCAGCTACGGACCGGGAGATGTTTTGCGATTTTTCGGCCGACGCGTGAAGCGGGACGGCCAGCCCTGGGATCACTTTCCCGGCGAGGTGACGACCGATGTGAAGTCTCGTTCCGAAGGAGTGCGAATCAAATATCGCAGCAACGGCAACAGCCTCAAGATGTACGACAAGGGGACAGTCTTAAGGTTTGAGGCCACGCTGTATGAACCGAAAGACTTTCGTGTTCTGCGCCGGCCGGAGGGCCAACCCACAGCCAAACCACGCTGGATGCCACTGCGGCAGAGCCTGGCAGACCTGAGTCGCCGCGCCCAAGTCAGTCAGGCCGCCAACAACCGACTCATGGATGCTCAAGCCGCTGTCGAATCGTCCCAGTCTCTCCGGGAACTGACGGCGAAGCTCTGTCGGCCCGTGACGAAACCCGCTCGCACAAAGTCCAATGGCACTCGCGTCGCGGCCAGACGCTTTCGGGCACTACAACCGCTGGCAGAAAAAGATGCCGCGCTCCTGGCCGCCGTCAGCCGTCCGGAATTCCTCCAGAACGGCTTTCGCAATCGAGACATTCGGCCGCTGCTCTTCGAGAAGACTCCCCGCGAGACCGACAACCAACGCCAGCAAGCGGCTGCCGTCTCCCGACAACTGGCTCTACTGCGCGCCCACGGTCTCATTCGCAAAGTCCCGCATACGCACCGCTACATGCTGACTGACTCCGGAAGAAGCTCAATCACCGCCATCCTGGCTTCCGCAAATGCCAGTACCGCAAAGCTCGCCGCACTCGCCGTTTGAAATTATCTCACCACAACAACATTCCAGCCGTTAATAGCATAACCTACAGGGCTCATTCTGTGACGGCAGGCGTCTCGGTCGGGGCGGCAGTCTCGGTTTTTGCTGGTGCCTTTGGCTTTGGTTTCTTTGGCTTCGGGGCGGATTGTCCGCCGCCGGCGCTATCGGGGAACAGTGATGCTGCTGTCTCTTTTAGCTCGGCCAACTTCTGCTCCAAAGCCTCGATCTCCCCAGCGATTTTTTGAGCCAGTTCATCTCGCTTGCTCAAGAACGCTTCGACTTCCGCCATCAGCGGATCAACTTGTCCTTCTGGTTCGATGGCGGGATCGACTGGGGTCTGAACTTCGGGGCTGACGCTGGGAGTTGGCGTCTCATCGGCGGCTTTCACTGAACTTGTCTCCTGTTGCTGCTTCTTGCCGGTGCGTTTGTTGTTGCTCATGTTTGCAGGATTCACGTCGTGGCATTGATGGATTGTCGGACAGGGCGATCAGATACTCGTTTTCGCCGTTCAAGTCCAGACTTGAAAGCGTATTCGAGCATGATCGCCCTGACACGTGACCTAAGCCTGATGAGGGCGAAAATCGGTATAGCCTTTTGCACCGGTCGGTGAGTACCAATCCGACATCTCGGCGATCGGTGCCAGCGGCCAATTGTTCCGGAAACGATCGACAAGATCGGGATTGCTCATAAAGGGTCTTCCGAATGCGACCAGATCGGCATCCCCTTGAGTAATCATCGACTCGGCCGCTTCCTGCGTAAAGCCGCAGTTGCCAATCAGCGGTCCACGGAACACTTTGCGGAAGTCAGCCAGCGTCATCGGCTCACCAAGCTTATGGAAGCCAAACGCCAGACCGTCCATCACATGCAGGTAGGACAGTCCATAGCTATCGAGCTGACTGGCGACGTAGGTGAACTGCTCGCGGAAGTCGGGCGAGCCCATGTCGTTGTACACACCGTTCGGAGACAGCCGGACACCGACTCGATTGGCTGGAATTACAGACGTCACCGCATCGACAACTTCTTTCAAGAAGCGATAACGCTTCTCGATACTTCCGCCGTAGTCGTCTGTGCGCTGGTTCGTTTTTGATTGCAGGAATTCATCGATCAGATAGCCATTCGCGCCGTGGATCTCGACTCCATCGAAGCCAGCCTGCTTCGCGCGTTCAGCGGCCAGGCGATAGTCTTCGACAACTCGAGGGATTTCTGCTGTTTCTAAAGCTCGCGGTACTTCGTGCGGTTGCTTGCCAATCGGCGTGTGAATGTATTCTTCGTTGATCTTGATTGCCGACGGAGCAACCGCGAGTTTGCCGTTGTGAAAGCTGCTATGGGACGATCTGCCCATGTGCCAAAGCTGCAGGAAAATCACGCCTCCCTTCTGATGCACGGCATCGACCACATGCTTCCACCCTTCAGTCATCTGATCGGTATAGATCCCCGGAGACTCATTCCAGCCGTTCGCTTCCTCAGAGATCGTCGTGGCCTCGGTGATCAGCAATCCCGCCGTACTGCGCTGGACGTAATATTCGGCCATGATGGCGTTCGGTAGCCGCTCGATACCCGCACGAGAGCGAGTCATCGGTGCCAGGGCGATTCGATTCGCCAATGTGAGATTACCCAACGTGAACGGCTGAAAGAGAGCACTGTTCGACATGTATAGCCCAGTGTGTGAAGAGGTTTACCCAAGATCAATGAGCGTCAGAATCGCGCCGTCACAAGACTGCTATGTGACGGCGACCAACCGACGGAGGACAGCATGGTATTGTATCCTCGCTCGAAAAGAGACTGCGGACGACCTGCCGTGGAGATCCGAAAGTTAGTAGTGCATCAGGAACGACAATTATGAATGCGAATGACTCATCGCGACCGATTGATCCGCAGGTTCGTATCGGTCATGTCCATCTCAAAGTGGCTGATCTGGAGCGGTCGTTGATGTTCTACTGCGAAGTGGTCGGCTTCGAGATCACCCAGCGATATGGTACCCAGGCTGCATTCATTTCGGCTGGAGGTTATCACCACCACATCGGCCTTAACACCTGGGAAAGTCTGGGCGGATCACCACCTGCGGCAGGAACGACCGGCCTGTTTCATACCGCGATTCTGTACCCGACGCGGCCAGCGCTTGCCGATGCCTTACGCCGCCTCACTGTGGCCGGAATCAAACTGGACGGTGCCAGCGATCACGGTGTGAGCGAAGCGTTGTATCTGCGTGACCCGGACGAAAACGGCGTCGAACTCTATTGGGATCGCCCGCAGGAAGCATGGCCACGAACGCCACAAGGCGAATTGGCAATGTTCACCAAGCGACTCGATCTGAACGACCTGTTGAGTCTTGTAGGTTATGCTTCAGCATAACTCTTCGCGCGCAAGCCCAAGTCCACTGCATCCAACTAGAAGACGTTATGCTGAAGCATAACCTACGGAGGCGATTGCGTTAGACGAGCCCCGAATTTCGCCGCAATCCCCAGGCGGTTGTCCACAGCACAAAAGTTCCTGCGAGAACCCACCAGCGGTCCCAGGCGGAGGTGCGGCGGATGCGATCGGGCCGGCTCTTTTCCAGATGACTGACAAACGCGTTCGCGATTTCATTGGGATCACTGGAGTTCAAGACGGCTCCCCCCGTGCTGGTGGCAATCCGTGCCATCAGGTCCGGTCGCGCTTTCAGATCAAGCTGCTCCTCCATCAGGCGGCGCACGTCGAAGACGGCTGTGGAACCAGATTTCTCGGCAGGCTGACCGACGATGCTCGCTTGATATCGCCCTTCGGGAAGTGTCCCGAATGCCACTCGAAAGACGCCGGGATCTTCACCAGCGGCGGCGGGAACAATCACTCGCTTCTCTTCGATCCCATCGCCGGTCAATTCGATGTTGGGGATCAGCGATTGTGCGGCCTCTTTGCGAATCAACAATGTGGCAGAAGGAGCTTCGCTCGTGGCGAATGTGACTTGATCGGTCCGCAGAGCCATGTCTTGCCCAGGCAGCAGGCCCGCCCGAGACACCAGCCAGCGCAACAGGCTTTGCCACAAGCTGGCATAGGTGGAATCGTGATCGGAGTAGGCCGGTGGCAGGAACGCCCAACGCCACATGCCCGACCCTTCGACAACAACCACGCGCCCGCCCCCATAGGGTTGATACGTCACGATCGGTGTCTCTTCGCCCGAACTACCCGAGACGGCCGCCAGCACCGTGGCCAGCGGCTTGGGTTCGGCAGTCGCGGTCATCGCCGATAGTGCGGGCAGATACGGCAGGGCATCGCCAGACGCCTGGCCTTGCGGTTCGAACCAGCGCAGGTCGCGACCTCGGTCGGTCAGCGTCATGCGGAAACGAGATTCGCGTGATGTTCGCCATTGAACAGGCAGCATCTTTTCCAGGCGCTCGTTCACCTGAGCCATCGGTTGCCCGCGGTAGCAGACCAGTGCGCCGCTGTCGCTGGCGACCCAAGCCCGGAGGTTGATTAATGCCTGGTCGGAGAGAAACGATTCAGAGTCGCGACCGAGCACCAGGACCTGGAACGAGCCGATTGACTTAGGATCCGCCAGCACTTCCGCGCCGTTTGCGACGACGCGCCACGATTCGGTGACGGGGATCTCCGCGATTGACTTCACATCCCCTTTCTTCTCGGCAGTTGCCACGGCGGGTTTCTTGGCCTCTGGTCGGATTCGCTTCAGAGTTCGCTCGAGATATCGACCTTCGGTCATGCGCACGATGCTGACCAGTTCGATCGACGGATCGGACGACAATGTGCGCGCCAGGAACTTCGAATCCCAATACGGTTTCCCTTCGACCAGCAGCACGCGAATCGGCTCATCGACAACTCGCAGCAGGAACGTGCCATAGTTGTTCACAGTTGTCACTTCGCCTTCGAATGGTTCGAGTGCGATCTCGTAGCGATAGAGTCCTTTCGTTTCCTGTTCGACCTGAAAGCGAACTTCCACTTCGACATCGCCACGAACCAGCACCTGCTGCCGGCCGACTTCCTTACCGTCATGCTTCAGCACGGCGGTCACGGATTCAGGGGCACGGCCGCGGCGACGGATGAGGGCCGTGACCGGAACCGGCTGTCCCACAAACGACAGTTGTTGAGGGGCATGCATGCGAATCGCCAGGTCGTGAATGGTCGCGTCGGTGCCGAAGGTTTTCGTAAAGACGGGAGTGTTGGCTGCGCGGGCGTAAGCGACCGACGCGAGCACGCGCGGTGTTCCCCCACCCGCGTTGTGGTTGCCGTCACTGAGCAGCAACATCATCTGGCCACCGGCGTAGCCTGTTTCGATGCTGGAGGGGATGGCTGTCGCGAGATCCGTGATCGATCCCGCCGGAGTCTTGCTCGCCAGTTCATCCATCGTCGTCGGGAGTACGTTGTTCGAGAAGGATGTCACCCCCAGTTCAAATCGATCCGACAGCTTGTCGAGGCAAGTCTTCGTGATGTCGACCGCGTGTGCAAATCGCGAGCGACCGTCAGGCATATCCGTGGCCGCCATACTCGCCGATTCATCGACAACGATGACCAGCCGCGGCTTGCCCTTGGGCGGAGGAATACGTTCCAGCCATGTCGGGTTCAGCAGGATCGCCAGCAACGACGCACCGCTGAGTCCCATCAACGTGATGATGGCCGCCCAGCGCGAGAAAGCGATGCCCCACGGCCGATTCCAGCCATACCAAACCAATAGACCAGCCAGCACCAAGGCCAGCGTCAGCCAGAGTGTCGGTGAGATCAGTGGTTCGTAGGTCAGAGTCATTTCGGCCCGAAGTCAGTCTTACGGTTTCAATTCGCCGCTCATCGCAACATCAATTATGGTTTTGGGTGCCACGGTTGTGGAGTCCTCGACATCTACGCATCGGTGCATTCGTTTTGAGATGCTTTTTCCCCTGTCATGAGGCCTGAAGGGCCGGCCGTTCCTTTCGTAGATTGAACTGTCGGCCCTTCAGGCCTTAAAACCAATTTATCGAGCTCTGTTTCCCGGCCCTCAGGGGCCGGGCTAAGTGAACGGCTGGCCCGTTGGGCCGAAAGGCAATCCTCGCAAACGTGCTGCTCTGCATCGTCAGGCTGTCTCGATAACTGTGGCATCTCGACCTTTTTCCATTACGGCGACATCTACGGCACCATTCAGATCCCTTCAGCAACGAAACAGTTTCAATCCAATAAACTCCGCAAACATGCAGCCGAGGCAAACAACTGCGAGCAGCGACCAGAAGTCATCACGCGGCTCTTCGGTATCCAAAGCGGATCGGTATTTCACGTCGCGGCCTCCCGACAGCCGATTTGTAATCAAGTCCGATGACAATGGCATCAGATCCGCTTCCTCAGCAGGGATCGTTGCAGCCATCGCGTAGATCGTATTACTGCCTCGTTGCACTTCGTAGACGCCCGGTGAGCCTGCGGCCCCCGCCTGCCACATCACGCCGACGTTCTCTTCGTGCAGTTCACCCAGAGAATCCGATTCGACAGTGCTATCAGAGAGCCCTTCAATCTGGAGTCCTGCAGCTGGTACCGCTTCAGGAGGGAGAAAGACCGCGATGGGTTCTCCACTGGAGATCGTTTCCTGCGAGCGATCGCGGCCGAGGAGATGGCTGATCAGCTCTCCCGTCAAAGGGACGAACGCGGGCGAAGCGGGAAGGTTGGAAGCCGCCAGCTCCGCATTCAACACGGCCAACGATCCGGCACCGCAGGCCGTCACCACCAGGCATGCCGATTGATCGTTGTAGGTCGCGCAGACATCGTCCAGCAGTGCTCCGTCGATTCGACGGCTGGCCAAACCTCCGCCGAATCGCAACGGTGCGACGATCGCCGTCGCATCTTCACCAAAGACCGAAAACGGCATCTGTCGCGTTTTGATCTCTGTCAGGAACAAGTTCTTTCGGACCTGACCCGCAGTCGGGGGCGAGAATTCCACAGGGAGTTGCAGGCTGCTTCCCGCTGCCTTCGTCATCAGTTTCAAATTCGTGGCATCGATCGGCTCTGCGGCGACGTACAACACGCCGCGTCCGCGCAACATCAAGGCACAAATCAATTCCACGGTGTCATCAGAAAGTTTGCCGGGATGATCCAGAATCAACAGGTCTGCGGCAGTAATGACATCGCGGTCTGCTCGAGAAGGGTCGACTCGCACAATGCGTTGTTGGTCCTTGGGATTTGTCGCGGACTTGGGTGAGATGGCTCGTTCGAGGAAGTAGCTGGAACTGGGGCGGGCTTCGGCGGACTGCCGCGTCAGCATCAGGTATCTTGGCTGCGGATGGACTTGGACCACCAGCGCCCGCCGGTTATCTCCTATCAGCCCATCTTCGACTCCGACCAGCCGCGCTTCACCCGAGAGCCAGCCATCCGTATTGAGCGTGGCTTCCGTGACCAGCACCGAATTTCCGCCCGCGGTGCAAGTCCCCTGCAAGCGAAACTGATGCTCGCCGATTGTCACTTCCGCAGCAACCTGGCGTGGTGTCGGCGAGAAATTGCCGACCTCGACTTCAAGGCGGAACGGACGCCCTCGTTCGACCCGACCTTGAGGAGCGACGCGCATGATCGCCAGATTTGAAGGCGTTTCCGTCGGCGCGACCGATTCCAGTTCGATCACCGTATCGGCTGGCAAAACAGAGAAATCGGCTGCGACCCAGTTCGATCGCTGGAAGTCGCTGATCACGATCAGTTCGCGACGAACTTTATCGCCACCGACTCGTGAGAGCATCTCCGCGGCAATGTTGAGGGCACTTTGAACCTGCAGTCGTTGCGGCAACGGCTTGACGCGGCTGACCTCTTCGACCAGTGCCACAGCATTCGTTGAAGGACGATCAAAGACCGGTCGAGCCGTCGCCGCACAAAGGATCAGATTCGCTTGCGTCCCCGGACGATAGTCAACTTGCCGCACCGCCATCGGTCGAGCTCGATCCAAAGTCTCGATCCCATTCGCGACGGCTCCCATGCTGTGGCTGATGTCGAGCAGCACGATTTTCACAGTTTGAGCCTGCCCGTCGATCGCAGCCGGAGCTCGATTTCCAGAGAGAGGGCGAGCGATTACAAACGCGAACAAGGCAATCGCCGCGGCGCGTAGCAGCAGGATGATCCAGTCGCGTAACCGATTGCGGGCTCGTCGCTGCTTCACCACTTCCTGCACGAACTTCACCGTCGAGAGTGGCAATCGCGTCGGTCGCGGTTTCGTGAGCCAATGGATAATGAACGGCATCGTCATTGCCGCCATTCCCGCTGGAATTGCCCACGAATGCAGATACATGTCCGACTAGCCCACTCTTTCCACCAGGAAGCCACTTAGTGTTTGCAGATACGGTACGGCCGTGGAGACTCGTCGATAGTCGCACCCCGAGGCCAATGCCATCGATCGCACCACCGCGCAGTGTGTCGCAAATCGCTCTTCGTACGCGCGGCTGATTTCGGCAGGCGAGCAATTCGCGCTGCCATCGTTCTCCATTCCTTCGAATCGAAACGCCGTCCCAGTCGGCAATCGCTCTTCCTGCGGATGCACCAGATGCAACGCGACGACTTCCCAATGACGACTGCGAAACAGTCGAATGGCCGAGAACGCGTCTTCCAGATCGTCACACAGAAAGTCGCTTAAGATCAGCAACACACCGCGACGTGACAGCCGCTCAAACAGTTGGCGCAGTGAAACGCCCAGTCTGGTGGCGGGCCAAGTCGTCAGTCGTTCGATCAGCGTGTGGACGCGACGCAGGTGATCCGAAGTGCTGCCGGGGCCAATAAAGCGGTGCAGCTTGTCGGCCGCGACAGCCAGTGCGACCTGATCTTGAGCACTGCAGATCAGGTGCGACATCGCCGTCGTAAAGTACTGAGCGTATTCGAGCTTGGACCCGCGTCCCTGTGCATTTCGTTCATACCCACCGAACTGCATCGAGCCGCTGGCGTCGACTAACATGGCGCAGCCCAGGTTGGTCTCGTCCTGATACATCCGCAGATAAGGTCGGCCGGTCCGCGCGAGGACTTTCCAATCGAGTCGCCGCAGATCGTCGCCCGGACAATACTCGCGAAAGTCGACGAACTCGGCTGCACCTCCCAACTGGCGCGAGAGGTGACGACCGCTGTATGTTCCGTCGATTCGTCGCTTGGTGCTGAATCGCAGATGCTGCAACGATGCCAGCGCTCGCAAGTCGAGGAATCGGCTGTTGGATTGGACCGCCATCGAACGTTTCCAGCAAAGCTCAGGAACGGACTCACGGAGACCGGTTGCAGTGTCACCTCAGGCCAGTGGCGTCTCTTTCAGCAACTGCAAGATGATGTCGTCACTGGTGACGCCGTCGCCGATGGCGCGATGATTGGTCAGGACACGATGCCGCAAGACAGGCTGGGCGATCTTCTTGATGTCATCTGTCGTTGGAGCGGTTCGGCCCATCAACAAGGCATGGGCCTTGGCGGCGAGTACCAGGTTCTGAGAACCACGCGGACCCGCGCCCCAGGCGACATAGTTCTTGACGTAAGTGATCGCTCGTTCATCCCCCGGTCGGCTCGATCCGCACAGGCGCACGGCGTACGCGGCGACGTTCTTCGGCACGGGAACGGACAAGACCAGTTCCCGCAGCGCCAGAAACATCGCTCGATCAAAGATCGGCTCGGGCAAGGGGGTAGAACCGCCGGTCGTCTTCATCACGATTTCTTCTTCATGATCCGGCGTCGGATACGAGATTCGGATCTCCATCATGAACCGATCCAATTGCGCTTCCGGCAGAGGGTACGTTCCTTCCTGTTCAATGGGATTCTGAGTCGCCACGACCAGAAACGGTTCTTCCAGAAGATAGGTCTGCCCGCCGACAGTCACATGTCGCTCGGCCATCGCTTCCAGCAGCGCGGATTGGGTCTTGGGAGCCGCTCGATTGATTTCGTCGGCCAGGACCAGGTTGGCGAAGATCGGGCCGTGACGAAATGTCATCGCCGACGATCCGTTCGAGTTATCGCGATTCAATAGCTCGTAACCGGTGATGTCGGAAGGCATCAGGTCTGGCGTGAATTGGACTCGCGAAAACTTCCAGTCGAAGGACGATGCCAGTGTCTTGACCATCAAGGTCTTGGCGAGCCCCGGCACCCCCAGCAGCAGGGCATGAGAACCCGTCAAAGCGCACGTCAGCAGCGAATCGATGGTGTCGTCCTGCCCGACGACAACGCGATGCAAGCACTCGCGGAGCTTGGCGACTAGACCGCGAAATTCGTCGACACGTTCCCGAGCCAGTTCCAGCGTAGCGGACATTCGTCTGTTCCTTGGAGCTTACCCGAGGGGCGAAGTGTTCGGACCAAGACAGCTATGAAAGTGACTATTCCGATCTCGTGATCTTCTTGATAAGGAGTACCGTGATTCAAGCTATTTCTGAGAAGGGATCGGGTGCCAC
>DASYEA010000770.1:0-2375 GCA_036499265.1 Schlesneria sp.
TATCGCAAATGGCATGCACGGCATCTAGTCGCAGGCCGTCGAAATGAAAATCGCGAATCCACTGCCTGACATTGTTCGTGACGAACTTTCGCACGTCATCGCAGCCTTCGTCATCATAGTTCAGCGCGCAACCCCACGGCGTATGATAATGCCCTGTAAAATAAGGACCGAATTCTTGCAGGTAGTTTCCTTCGGGGCCCAGGTGGTTGTAGATCACATCCAGCACAATCGCCATACCGTTGGCGTGACAGGCATCGACCAACCGCTGCAGTTCGCGTGGCCCGCCGTACGAATTCTGTGCGGCATACCAATAGGTGCCGTCATAACCCCAATTACGGCGGCCGGGGAACTGTCCCACAGGCATCAACTCGATGGCCGTAACACCCAGCTCTCGCAGTGATTCCAGCCGCGGAATGATTGCGGCGAATGTTCCTTCGGGCGTGAATGTCCCGACGTGCAATTCGTAGATCACGAGTGCTTCGCGCGCGACGCCGTCCCAACCCGCATCGGACCACGTGAATCCGTGTGCGTCCCAGACGGCTGAGGGAGCATGCACGCCATCGGGTTGCCATCGCGAAGCGGGGTCTGGAATCTCGCGGTTGCCGTTCAGTGAGAAGGCGTATCGCTGACCTTCTTTGATCCCGGCAGCCTTGTAGACGAAGTGCCCCTGGTCGTCCGCAGACATCTCATGCGTCGAGCGGTCGCCCGCTGGATCCACAAGGACCAACTGCACCGTGCTGGCATAGGGAGCCCAAACACGCCAGTGACACTCGCCGGTAGCGCTGAGGAAGGCTCCGCAGTCCGATGATATTGATGGAACGGTAAATTCCGACATGCTGACGTTATAGCAACTAGCAACATCCGTCCCAACCTTTACGGCTGATCAAAACGCGATCAGAAAATGGTCATTTGACTGTCACGGTGAACCAAAAGTGCTCATGCTGTGCGATCCAATCTCCGTCCATCTCGCCAAGAGATCGGACTCATGGGATAGAATGACTTGGATGCATCCGTTTTCGACGCGTCATTCAATTTGACCTGTTTGTGATCTCCAATCCGTCTGATTTCGGAAAATACGATGGTGTCCGGCTTAGGTTGGTTCTTAGTGGCGATCTGGATCGTGGCGACGGGCCTGCCTTCAGCGTGGTTCATCGGCCGTTCGCTCAAACGGCAAAGTGACCGAGTTGCGGAACCCGAGCATTGGCCCTTCCTTTCCATTGTTGTTCCCGCACGCGACGAAGGTCACAAGATCGAAGCGGGTCTGCGATCACTCTGGCAGTCCGACTATCCCCATTTCGAAATCATTGCTCTGAATGATCGATCGCGCGATCAAACCGGAGCGATCATGGACAGCCTGGCCGCTGAGGCCGCTGCATCGGTGGTCACCAACACTGCCAGTCCCCAGGTGACCCAGCGAACATTGCGAGTCATTCATATCACGGAACTCCCCGATGATTGGCTCGGCAAAAATCACGCGCTCCAAACGGGTAGCCAGCAGTCGCAGGGTGAGTGGGTGTTGTTCACGGACGGTGATGTCATTTACAAACCTGATACGCTGCGTCGGGCGGTGCGGTACGCCGTCGCGAAGAATCTCGATCATCTGCCGCTGTTTCCCAATATTGAAGCACACAGCTTCGTCGAAGCCGCCTTCGTCGCCTGCTTTGCGCTGATCTTTATGGGCGGAACACAACCGGGCTTGGTTCCATCGAAGGCCCCTTGGTTTTATGCCGGTGTGGGGGCCTTCAATCTGGTTCGCCGGCCGGCCTTGGAACTCGCAGGCGGCTTTCAGGCCATCCGGCTTGATATCCTCGACGATGTCAAGCTTGGCAAACTCCTCAAACGAATGGGATGTCGCGGCGAGGTGTTAAGGGCAGGGGATGGGCTCAACATCCGCTGGCAGCAGTCTGCCTGGGCCTGCATCACGGGCCTCGAAAAGAACGGCTTTGCCGCAGCGAACTATTCACTGTTCAGCCTGCTGTGGATCGTCAGCGTCACAGCGTTCCTGTTCCTGGGGCCGCTAGTCGGAAGCCTTTTCGCAGGTGACGCCCGAACGGGCTTTGTGGTGGCACTTGTTGTCTCGCATCTCATCTACGGCTTCAATTCATGCCTGTTCGGTCATTCCTTCTGGCTCTTTCCCTTGATGATCCCCGCCAGCATGGCCTTCCTGTTCGCTTTCGTGCGATCCACCTGGATCACGCTGCGACAAGGCGGAGTCCGCTGGCGAGACACCTTCTACCCACTCGAACTTCTCCGCAAACACGTCTACTACTGAAGCCAAGGAAGACGGGTTAATCCGCGGCGAACCCGTCTTCCCTGCCACAACCCGCCTCGATTCGTTAGAACTTCAGTCCCAATCCGATCGACCGCCAAGAACC
>DASYEA010000771.1:0-2951 GCA_036499265.1 Schlesneria sp.
GGATGCCGTCGTCGCCATTACCAGCGGCGTGCGTGACATGCAACGCGTCATGAACCTGGTCTGGGATAAATTGCTGCCCGCCATGAAACCAAAAGCACTCGCTGCCAACACCGAATCGCATCGCAAGCTGCAGACCACACTGACGGGCCTGACGATGCGAGTCCCCGCAGGCAAAGCCACCGTTCCATTGGCGGAAAAGATCTCCGGCCAGTGGTTTGAATTCCCCGAGAATGATCGCGGCATCCAGGCAATCTCACTGCAGATCAAACCAGATTCACAGACGCTCGTCGTGCGTACGGCTGACGGAGAATCGCGAACCCCAGTCGGAGTTGGCACGTGGTCAAAGAATCCTCAAGGATTCGCCAACGGACTCGACAAGTTCCTGAGTGTCCCCGCCCAACCCGTCATCGCAGCCAGCGGAGCCTGGACCGCCGACGACGTGCTCACCGTGAAGCTCGTCCCGTATCAGACCCCATTCTACTCGACGTTGTCCTTCAGATTTGACGGTGATCGCCTGCTGTTCGACTCCGAACACAACGTCGCCTTCGGCCCCACGAAATTGCCACAGCTAATCGGTAAGGCCAGCACCGCGAAATAGCTGCTGCTGGCCTTCGATCTGATCAGTTTTCGTAGGTTATGCTTCAGCATAACGCTCTTTGTTGCCTTTGAGTGGCAGTATCAGCGCGATGAAGTTGGCTTGAGCAACTCATCGCGCATCGACACATCCATCGGCTTCTTCCCGAACCAGATTGTGAAGTAAGCCGCTGCAAAGTCCGCCCCCGGGACGACTCCCTTCTTCTTACCGTTCAACGCCAGTTCCGTTCCCTTACCGGGGATATACGTCAGCGAATATCGATCGCCCGCTTTCACGTCCTCATAGAATGAATTCATCAAGTCGATCTTCTCGCGGAGGGCTGTCATCTTCGCGGGAGAAAGATTTTGCACCAACAGCTTGTCAGAAGCGGTCACAATGTCTTTCCCCGCCAAGCTCCAGAAGTAATGCAGTTCCAACCGCTTGGGAACATCTTGGAAAAGATCCGCCGGCTTCGTCTTTTCGCCAAGATACAGTCCCGCCACTAGTGCCTTAATGACAATCTGGTAGCGAACTAGCGTCACGTTGTTCAGAACAAATCGGGTGTCACCGATCTTGCATTCGTCTCGAAACGTGACTCCTTCGATCTGAGCACCGTTCAGGTGCCCCGGTGCCAGTGCAGTCAACATCACATGGCAAGCCAGCAGTACGGCCAAGCAACGCTTCATTGCGAATCCTTTCACATTGTTTTGGCGACGGCGTGACCTGGCCCGGCGAAACAGAGCTTGTTCACGAATTTGCCGCATGGAATGCGGCTTGTCCCAGAACGGCAGGATTGCGTCTGTATGAATTCTCACACAAGGCTCGACGGATTCTTTTTCGAGTCCAAGATCACTGACTTCAGTGCGCTACCTGGACCTAAGCTCCAACCGGTACGGATTTACAGATCTCACTGACAACCCGCGCCGGGCGCCCGTCCGTGATCTGCTGTTCGCGACCATTGAACTGATAGATCAGCTTCGAATGATCGAGCCCCATCAGATTGAATACTGTCGCCTGATAGTCGTTTGGATTCACGATATCAACTGCCGCACGATGACCGACCTCGTCGGTTTGACCATAAACCAGCCCCCCGCGAACGCCCCCTCCGGCCAGCCAGATCGAGAAACCTTGACCGTTGTGATCGCGACCGCAATTGTCATCGATCGTTCCTTCACAGACCGGCAAACGACCAATCTCGCCGCCCCAGTGAACCAAGGTTGAATCCAACATCCCGCGCTGCTTCAAGTCCTTGACCAAGGCCGCCGCGGGCTGATCCGTTCGCTGGCAAACCTCCGGCAGATGCTTTCGCAGTCCCGTGTGATTGTCCCACGGTTGCCCGCCCAGGAACAGTTGGACAAAGCGGACGCCGCGCTCCACTAATCGTCGCGCGATCAAGCAACGAGTTCCATATTCCTTGGTAGCCGGCTGATCAAGACCGTACATCCGATGGATATGCTCGGGTTCTTGCGACAGATCCAGCGCATCGGTCGCTGCGGTCTGCATGGCCGCCGCCAGTTCATAGCTGGCGATGCGAGCTTCCAGATCCGCTTCACCCGGATGCTGCTCCAGATGCCGCTTATTTAGTTGAGCAAGCATCTGCAGATTTCGCTGCTGCAGTGGACCACGCAGATGCGTCGGCGGATCCAAGTTGAAGATACGCGGCTCTTGCGCTCGCAACACCGTCCCTTGAAACAACGGCGGCATGAAACCGCTGGCCCAATTGTGCGTTCCGTCAACAGGATGTCCGCCGGGATCAGCAAGCACCAGATACGCCGGCAGGTTCTGACTCTCACTCCCCAGTCCGTATGTGATCCAGCTTCCCATCGTCGGCCGACCGGTCACGGCCGGGATGCCTCCGTGAAAATAGCGGATCGAAACCTCATGGCCGTTATGCCCTGTATGCATCGATCGCATCACGCAGATGTCGTCGACAATACCCGCAGTATGCGGCAACAGTTCTGAGACTTCGGTGCCGCATTCGCCATGTTTCGAAAACTGGTAGGGACTTCCCAACAGCCTCTTGTTGGCACGATTGACAAAGCTATAGACGATGTCGCCGCCATATTCCTGACCGTGGTGCTTCGTCAGCTCGGGCTTCGGATCCAACAAATCCATGTGCGACGGACCGCCATGCATGAAGAGCGAAATCATGGCCGTCGCTTGCGGCGGTCGCTGCGGAAGACGCGGCTTCAGATCATTCGGCTGCTGATCGATCGGCTTCGATGGCGGAGCCGCCAGCAATCCCTCACCGCTCAGCAAGCTCGCCAATGCGAACGAACCAATCCCAAACGCATTCGCAGCCAGAAACTCGCGTCGCGAGTTCGGGGTCGTGTTGCAGCAGTCATTATTCATCGTTCGCTCGCTTTTTAGGTCACGA
>DASYEA010000772.1:0-5266 GCA_036499265.1 Schlesneria sp.
AGCCGTTCAACTCGCGACTGACGAATACCGTGGCGAATCGGACGTGGTCGGACAGTTCATCAGCGAGTGTTGTCTGACCGGCCAAGCCTACCGCGTGAAGTTTTCGACCCTATTTGAGCGACTTCAAGAGTGGTGTGCAGACGCCGGAAATAACGTGCCTTCAAAGAAGTTTGTAGGCAAATACCTGGTCGAGCGAGGCCATCCGGACAAGCACAGCGGTGGCCGTTGGTATCTCGGAATCGCTGTAAAAGACATCGAACACAGTGATTACAGCGCCGAGATGAACGCGGTGATGTCAAGCTTCTAAGTTGGAACGAAAGGAACGATTGGATGAAAAGTCAGGTTGATTCAGAGTTCTATAGGGGAAGCGAAATTAACCCTGAAATTCGCGCCACCGTTCCATTCATTCCAAGTCGGCCAAAGACCTGCTGCGTTGGATGCGGAACCGGGATGACGTGGGCTGAGATTCGCCGTCAGTACGGGCGTCTGCTCCGCAAGGGACTGACTGTCGAACAGGTGAAAGCCATCCTGCCGAAGTGCCAGAAGTGCGTGGCGCAACTGCTTAGCGGAGGCGTCGAATGAATCGACGTAAGTCCTTACGGCAGGATACCTACCCGCCCAAGTATGTAGGTTCTTCGATGGGTTCATTTGCGCGCTGGGGTGTGCAACATCCTGACGGATTCATGCCCAAATGACCCAATTTTCCGGTTCTTCACCTTCACTCGATCGACCAATGACAACCAAGCCTAAATCACCGATGCCCGTAGGATGCGTTGGCACGCTCGTGGCGCTGTCGCAGGCTGTTGGAGTGAGCGAGAAGACGCTTCAGACATGGCGCAAGTCAGTAAACTTCCCGGCACGCCCCGACGGATGCTATTCGATTTGGGAAATCGCAGCGTGGTATTTCGAACATGGTCCCGGTGCCCGAGTCACGACCGACGATTCCGATCTGAGCGGGCCAGCAAGTCCTGCCCTTGAGCGATATCGCGAAGAACGCGCCCTCATCTCCCGAATGGAACGTCTGAAGCTCGAAGGCGAGTTGCTCCCGCGTGAGGTTGTTCGCGAGTCCTTCAGTCTGATCGCTGGTCGCCTCCGCCGTCTTGGCGAACGATTCCAAGCTGGCTGCACGGATCCCGCTGCACTGCTGAACGACACATTGGCTGACATCGAGGCGGCTGGTCAACAGTTTTTGGAGGCCGAACAATGCTGATGCCCGCTCCGACCCGCAAAGCATGTTTGACTGAATGGCGGTCGCTCTGCCATGACTGGCACGCGCCACGACTGCGATCGATGCGCGACTTCGCTGAAGCGGAGATCGTGTTGCCCGACAGCGGCCCCCACGGTGGGGATCGCTTCAAATGCAGTTACCAACCGTATTCCGGGTTGTGGTTCGATGCGATCGGCTCCGGCCTATTCCGTCGTCACGTTGCGACCGGGCCAAGTCAGTCTGGCAAAAGCTTGTCGGCACTGGTTATTCCACTTCTGTATCACCTGTTCGAGCGTCGCGATACCTGCGTCCTGTTCGCTCCCGAAATGGACATCTGCGAAGACAAGTATCTCGTTGACATCCTGCCAGTATTGCAACGATCCCGATTCGCGGACCTGTTGCCACGGCGAGGGCCAGGTTCGCAAGGTGCATTTGCCGAACTCATCACGTTCCGGAATGGCGCACGGCTCAAATGCATGTCTGCCGGCGGTGGCGATTCGGCAAAAGGGGCATTCACAGCGAAGGCCGCTTTCGGAACCGAAATCGACGCGATGGATGATGCCAAAGAATCGTCTGACGAGAGCGACCCCATCAGCCAAATCTTGGCACGGCTGCGAGCCCATAAAGATCGTCGAGAGTATTTGGAATGCACGGTCACGCTACCCGGTGGCCGAATCTGGACAGAGTACCAATCGGGCACATGCTCGCGGATCGTTCAACGATGCGTCCACTGCGACCATTGGGTGACACCCGAGCGAGAACATTTCGTTGGCTGGCAGTCTGCTGGTTCCGAACTGCAAGCCGAGCAACTTGGCCGGTTTTCATGTCCCGACTGCGGCGGGTTCTGGACTCCAGAACAACGCAAAGCAGCGGACCGCGATGCAAAGCTGATTCATCGCGGCCAAGAGGTCACGCCGGACGGACAGGTGATCGGACCCATGCCCGAAACTCGCACGCTCTCAATGCGATGGTCAGCAGCCAATAACCACTTCACCGATGAAAGCCAGTTGGCGGCGGAAGAGTTCATCGCAGAACGTCAACTCGATCAGGTCAACGCGCAGAAAGCACGCTGCCAGCAAGTCTGGTGCATCCCATGGACTGGCGAAGTCGATGCCGTTGACGTCACACCCGAATTGGTTGCATCCCGATTATCAAAGCTGCCTCGAGGCACACTGCCTAATGATGTGGAAACGCTCGTTGTGCAGATCGATGTGCACGATCGCTGGTTGTATTGGGTTGCGGTCGCGACTTCGCCTCTGTCGGTCTACAGCGTCGTGGGCTATGGCATTCATGCGAATCCTAATCCCGAGGTGCTCGGACCACAGGAAGCGATTCGCCGCGGGTTGGAGGAGTTGACGGGCAATCTGCTGCTCCGCGAATGGAAGACACTGAACGGCCAATTCGCTTTGGATCTGTGCATGGTCGATGGCGGTTATCGACAAGAGATCGGTCTGCAAGTCGTCACGATGCGCGGGAGCAAGTTTCGATTGAGCAAAGGTAAAGGCGACTACAAGCGGCCAACGCCGGACAACAACACCCTGGTGAGAGACCATTGGTTCGACTCCCGGCAAGCTGCCTGCAGTGAGTCAAGTCATCGCCAATGGTGGATGGCCATCACAGATACGTCGTTCTGGCTTCATCAGGTTCGCGCAGGATTCGCAGCGCTGTCTTTCATGGAAGACGGCATAACGCGACGGCCGGGTTCGATCGCGATGTTCGGGGAAGTGGCGGACACACATTTGACGCCCGTCGATAAGACGATCAACCGTAGCGCGTTCGCCGTGCAGTTAACCGCGTGGAAGTGGCAGCAGATTCAGACCAAGAAACGCGGCCAAGTCTTCGAATGGACTTCGCAGTTTGCGGAAGACCACTTTTTCGATTGCACGTATGGATGTCTCGTTGCTGATCGAGTCGTTCGAACCTATGCGAAACGATTCCGAGCTCCAGCGGCTCCGGTTGTCGAGCAGCCCAGACAAGCCATGACGACGCCCGATGGTAGGCCATTCGTCGCCAGTCAGATTTTCAATTAGCCGTGCGGATGTTCCACGCGGTTCGGTTCGGTGGTTGATTTAGGAGTGCAGAACGATGGTCAATGTGATTCAGAACTTTCGTGCAAAGCGTGAGGCGCGAGCTTCGGTCGATTGGGAGTTTTATCGCTCGGTGCTGAATCGTGCGGCTCATGGCGAGGACATTTGCGAGGACGAGCTTCGCGACGCCATGAAGGCAGGTGGTAGGACCGACGTTGAGATGGAGGCCGATCTGCATTTGCTCACATCATCGCTCAAAGTGATCGAGGACGCGAACCAACAGCAGGGCGCGTATTACTCGACGAACGAACAACTGGTGGCGGACATCGCTGAAGCAAAGATCGCTGAAGCAGTGACAAAGGAAGCGGCTGAGGCTGCTTTGGACTGCAGCAAAAAGCTGTGGGATAGCCGCAGCGCGTTAAACGAGCAGCTCTCAAGCTCCTGGCGATCGGCCATTGAGGCGGATCGGCAGTTGATCGAGGCGAGGCTGATTGATGCCCCGCTGCGGGTAATGGCAATCCGCCCAGCGAAACCAGCGGCGGAAGTCCCACCAGTTCAGCCACCATCGACAAGCATGGTCACGGCTGCTGCTGGTGACGAGGGCGACGATGGTCTGATGGATCCGGATGAGATGCTCAAGGCTTTAGGCACGCCCGATGTGGACGTGTTGGTTGATGGTTCTGGTTTAGGAGACGAGTGATGTCGGATGCAGTTGCAGAGTTTTGCGAGATGGTCGAGTTGAAAATGGAGGTCGGCCAGATGGACAGGGCCGCAGCCGTTCGCGCGGTGGCGAAGATGCGACCCGAGGCGCACAAGGCGTATTTGACCGAAACCAATCGGCGGGCGGCTGAACGACGACGGCCAACACGCTAACCACGTCTCACCATTGCGGGCTGCTCGTTGTGGCTCGCTTTGGTGTGAGGAGTTTTGACGATGATTTACTGTGGCCGCGAGAACCACCTTCCAGAAATAGTCCGACACAACCAGATTGCAGGCTGTGACGTTGTGCTGCTGATCGGGGAAATCAACCAGCCTGCATCAACCGCCGTCTGCCGAGAGATTCGCCGAGCTAGCCTGTTTCGGCCGATGCTGTTGGTTGTTAACTCTCAAGGTGGTGGCCTCGAAGAAGTCTGGAAGATCACGCAGACCATCATTGCGACCGAGCGACGCAGTGCGGAGTTGGCGGTAGACATCGTTCACGCACATGGCGCTGCATTGCTCCTCGTGATGCAATTTCCGATTCGATTCAGTTCTCCGCAAGCAACTGTTGGCAATCTCCATGTCCCTGAATTCAGTCACCCGCCAGGACAGCAATACATCATGGCTGACGGAGGAATGATGCTGACACACACGCACGACGATCTGACTTGGGAAGTTGGTCCCCAGTGGTTCCACCGGTCAGGTGGCATCGACACCAAGCTATTCGCGCGACTTCAGCACTCGACGCCCATTATCGCCGAGCAGGCCGAAGCACATGGACTAATTCATTACATCACGCCTGGTCTCGTTGACTCGGCGGCACAACTTTATCAGGCGTTCGAAGAAAGGATTAACCAGTGAGACACGTTTCAGTTGAGATACCGATGGACGAGCCAACGGGGCACATTGCGACTCACGTTGACGTGGTGCTCGGCTCACAGGATGCCGCGCACTGGTGTCAGTTCGTGCAGGGGCTTCGCTCCACACATGCCACGTTGTTGGATGGCACGCCAGTTCAATCGTCGCGTCAGGCGGTGCTGTGGTTCTGTCATCAGTTGCGAGCCAAGTAAGCAACATTCGAGGGCCGCGATGCCCGTGCCGCTCGGTAACGCAGCACTATTGCCACTAACCCGGATTATTCATGAATGGCCAATGAAATGACCTCCGAGTGCGTAGAAGTGTTTACTAACAAGACACTTACACACAACAAGGAGGTCGAAGATGAGTTTACAGGGTGTTTTGCCGTTTGTCTTCGATTTGAAGGCCCAAAAGCCGATTGAATTTGAGGTCTCGACGGCACAGATGACCAGTGATGCGGGGCTGCTTCCGATCG
>DASYEA010000773.1:0-2622 GCA_036499265.1 Schlesneria sp.
CAAGACGACTTGTAACCCTTGTGGAACCAGCGGCAACAAGGCCAGCGGCAGTGTCAGACCAAAGGCTGCGATGGTGGCTTTCGTGATGCAACTGGAACGACGCAAGAACCAACCGACAAGTCCGACCAGAGCCACCAGAAAAACGCGGATGGCCGCGCCAGAACGCTCATCAACGTAACCAAGTTTCAAGACAATGCCGCCGCGAGCAGGGTCGGATCCGGCATAGCGAAACGTCTTCTGCAAACTTCCTTCGGGCGGAGTGAGATCGATCGCCAGTGACAACAGGCCGAGCCGATCTTTGGTGGCCGGGAGTGCTGGATCGGCGAACTTGTCGCGTTGAGGCTGCTTCGCGGGAGCTTCCATGTCGATCTGTTGTTGAGCGACATCCAGTTCATTCTTCCACTCTTGTTGGGGTTCTGGCCGTGGAGCATCGGCCGCGGCAGGCCTGGGATCCTGCTTGCGAAAGTCTGTAACCCCGGACATCAGCCCCTTGCGTTTCACTTTCGTGTCACCTGGCTCGATTCCGAATTTTTCCCCCGGCTTTTGAGGAGCGCCATCTTGAACTGAGTCCGCGAGATTGGATCCACCGCGCATGATCAAATTCCGATTAATTTCATCGACAGGAAGGCCAGTGTTGTCCGTCTGAGGTCGGACACTGGGAGCAGCCATTGGCGCAGCCTGGCTGGCAACTTCGGGCCTGCCATACCGCTCTTCTCGGATGTAAGCATCCTCTACCAATTCGCTGTGGTAGGGACTCGTAGTCACCATACGGGCGTTTTTCTGGCTGCCGACGAAACCAATAAAGCCAAGGTAGCCGAGCCCAAACACGAACAACAGGGCGAAGAGGGCACCTTGACTTTTGCGGTAAGCCATCAGCAACAGCGAGATCGCTCCCAACGTGACGATGACCGCGAAAATCTGCCATCCTAGTTCGCTTACCGTCGGGACTCGCACACCGGTGTTCAACCGGCCCAAGATGCTGGTTTGGTCGAGATGTTGTTCTGGCTCCAGCGGGCCCCAACTACTGATCAATAATGTCTTCGACGGATAGTTCAGTTGCCAGTGCTGATCGAGCACATCGACTGGCTGCGATGTTCCTTGTCCCGTCTGCACCGACAGTTCAGGAGGTGCCTGTTCAAATGTGCCGAACCGCGTGAGGGGGGGGACGTCGGATCGATAGAACATTTGCAATTGCCGCGACTGCCCGACATGCGGCCCACCTTGAGGAGTCGGCACGTTGACGCTGGCATTCAGCGGAATAAGATAGATATCGCCCTGCCGACGGACTTCCACAGGCTGGCCATCGACCAGCGTCGCCCACAGCACGGTCTCTTTCGGCAGAATCACTCGCAGTCCTTGCACGCCGACGGCGATCAACTGAAATGTCGCGCGATGTTGCAGTTCGCCCGTGCGCCCCAGCACACTGGTGACACTCAAGACGGGACAGACGGCGGACGGAACGGGCAGCTTGTCGAATCGTTCTTCGGTCAGCGTGACTTTGGCTCCCGCCGTGGCGTTTCGGTAAACCGCGACGATCCGCTCTTTCGGAGCGTAGTACAAGTTCGGCAGGTCCAGCGGATCGACTTCCACCAGCGGCGTGCCGTCTGCGGCCTTGGCGTCGATCGTGATCCGTTGTTCACCACCCGCTTCGATCGCCTGGAATCCGTTCTGACGTTCAGAGTCGACGAATCGCAGTTGCGGCACGACGAACTCTTTGGCCTCTCCACGCGGAAGATCGATGTCACAGAACAACGGCACGAGCCCACGCGAGCGTTGATCGAACTGCAGAGTCCAAATCCGATCACCCGCCTGAATTGCTCCTGGCTTCTGCTCGATGATCTGCCGATCCGGGCTTTGGAAACGAATCGCGGTCCCGGCCGATTCGGGCAAAGAGACGCGAAGTGTCCGCACGCCGCCCCCTTGCACTTCGACCATTGCCTGCACAAACGCATGCATCGTCTGCGGATCCAGTCGTCCGACGGTAATCGTCTGGGCTGAGATGCGCGATGGCTTGCGAGTCACCTTCAGTTGGCCGCCATAACGCGTGTCCTGGGTTCGAAACCGCAATCGCTCGAAATCGGCACTCAGTGGGACCGTGTCTAACCCTTTCAACTCTGAAGCCGCCAGATCCAGATCATCGTCGCCGCGGATGACGATTGTCCCCTCATTCAAGCTCGATTGGGGCAGGAACAGTTCTGGAATTGCGACAGAGATCGGGGTTGATTCTACGGGCCACCCTTCGACCTCGCGACGTAGAACCAGATGAATCGTCCCAGTCCCCTCGGCGGCCAGCGGCGGGTCGAGCAGAATCCGTAGCTGGTTGACTCCCGGTTCTTGTGACAAGATCTGCCACTTCAAAGCGGCCTTGTCGCGTTCGGCGCTGATCACGTTCCAGTCGGCGGGCAGGCGGACATCCAATTCGAAGAGCGGTGCGAACTGCGTCTTGACCGTGATGATGACCTGCAGATCAAGGCCAGTGGCGTTGACATCCAACACCGCGGCCACGGCGGTCTGTACTTCGCGCTGCTTCGGTTGAGTCGTCAGTCGCAATACAAAATCCGGCTGCCAGACATCGAATCGCAAGAATTCGCTGGCATTGAACTTCGACATCTCATCAGGCAT
>DASYEA010000774.1:0-2085 GCA_036499265.1 Schlesneria sp.
TTGGTCTCACGCCCTGCATCACACGCCGACAAAACTTCACGACGAAACTCTTTCGAATAGGCTTGCACGGTATCCTCCTGAGACCGTCACTTTACTATCCTACGCAGCTTCGCGCTACTCTAAACTGAAATGCGCTCTAGGAATTCGGATTGCCCTGATCCCGGCTTCAAATCGAAACCGACCAGTTGTGACGTCTGGGCCGGCTTCAGAGAACACCAGACAGCGAGGTACAAGTAGACAACGCCGACCACGGCGAGGAAAACGCGCGAGACGAGCATGAGATCACTCCGGTTTGAAGGCGGCACGTCAGAGGTGGCGAAAAGGAATGAGGCCGTGGCCATTCTTACTGGCCTTGTCCGCAGATCTAGCTCACAAATTAACAGTGGCTATGCTTCTGTCATTTGAGCGCCGCGTCAACAGCCTCATCAACCGAGCCAAATGGACGGGGGCCAACTGGAGTCGCGGTAACCTGTCCTCTGCGATCGATCAGGAACACGCCCGGACGAGTCTTTCCTGACTCTGTCACCCGGCCCCACTGGCTGTGGATTTTCAGGATGCCCGCGGGCGAGAGCGGATCGAAGTCGGATACGAGTGGAAATGGGAACGAACCGACTCGATCCATCGCCGCTCGGTTGAGCTGAGGGATCGCGTTGGTGATAGCAATCACTTTCACGCTGTGCGCTTGAAGTTCAGGAAATCGTTCGCGGAGCCGTAGCAGTTCCGGGTCTTGATCTGCTCCAGTATCGCCATCAAAAAAGAGAATGATGATCTGATGGCGACCAAGAAAGGTCACCAACCGAACTAACGTGTTGTTCGCGTCCAAGGCTTCAAAGACTGGGGCGGGCCGCGCCATCACCGCCGCGGCCACCTGGTCAGCATAATCCTGTGGCTTATTCGCGGCGACGCGCCAGACGCATAACACCACCAGCACGATTCCGGCGACGATCGGAATCAACGCCCGACGATCTGGCATACAGTCACTTTCTGAGTTCGCAGCAAAAATATCGAGCGAACGGCGAGGTTCAACCAGCGAGGAAAGCCTCGATGCGATCGAGCCCCGCTTTGATCACGTCCTGACTGGTGGCGAACGAGAGTCTCACGTAGCCAGGTGCCCCAAAGGCGTCTCCAGTCACCAGTGCCACATGAGCCTGTTCCAGCAATGCCGTGCAGAAATCGGTCGCGTTGTTAACCACGACACCACCGGCCAACGGTTTGCCAAAGCGGGAACTGACGTTGAAGAACGCGTAAAACGCTCCCCCCGGTTCGGCGAAGGTCACGCCGAACTTCTCTCGCCAAGGATGCAATCGGCCCATGACGTAATTGCGGCGCTTTTCAAATTCCACTCGCATCGCTTCGACACTTTGCTGTGGACCGTTGAGGGCTTCGACCGCGGCATACTGGCTGACGCTGCAGGGATTGGACGTTTCCTGACTCTGCAGGTTATCCATCGCTTTGATCGCATCGACGGGTCCAATTGTCCAGCCGATGCGCCAACCGGTCATCGCGTACGCTTTGCTCACGCCACTGACGATGATGGTGCGTTTGGCGACTTCGGGACCGAATGTCGCGAAGCACTTGAATTCAGCCCCCTTATACAGGAGCTTTTCGTAGATCTCGTCCGACAGCACCATGATATCGCGTTCGACAGCAACATCAGCCAAAGCCTTCAGCTTGTCGATCGGATAGGTTGCCCCAGTGGGATTGGAGGGATTGTTCAACATCATCAGACGCGTCCGCGGCGTGATCGCCTTGCGGAACTGATCAGCCGACATGCAGAAGCCGCTCTCTTCGGTTGTGTCGACAATAACCGGGGTCGCGCCCGCCAACTCCACCAGTGCGCTGTAGCTTACCCAATAGGGGCCAGGGATGATCACCTCATCGCCAGGGCCGCACAGCGCAGCCAGCACGTTGTGGATCGAATGCTTGGCACCGTTCGAAATCAAGATCTGAGCCGGAGTAATTTCCAGTTGATAGTCGCGTTTGTAGGTTTCGCAGACCGCCTTCTTCAGTTCTGGAATCCCGCCCGATGCCGTGTAGTGGGTGTGACCCGCTTCCATGGCAGCCACGGCGGCTTTGCGAACATTT
>DASYEA010000775.1:0-4409 GCA_036499265.1 Schlesneria sp.
TCATTCGCTTATTCGCGTTCTCTCGCCTTGCTATATAGAATACAAACGAAACTATCGGAAACGACTCTGACAGCGCAAACACGATACCCATATTTTCGAATGCTTCGTAGCTGCTAAACGCTGCGATGTATCCGGAAATGCCTCCAAATCGGGCCAGAACCCAAGTCTGAAGTGCCAGGGAGACTAGCATTGTGAGCCCTGACAGCAGACAGAAGCGCGTCTGATTCAATCGCCATACGGGTCGACTGGAGTTCTGCGTAGCTTTTGAAAACACCTTGACGTAGTATCTGTATATCAGCAGTCCAATTGCATTGAAGGATGCCATATAGCCGAGCCAAGATGTCCAGTCTTGCGGGGGAGCGAGATACGGCGGCCACGAATCCCAATAGACATGCAGGAGCGGACACAAAAAGAAGAAATGAAATCCGTAGATGCCTGTAATAGCGATCGGGTCGAAAATATCTCGCCGGCCTGTAAGCCAGTCGAGGGCGTCGACTCCGATGATCGCACCGCAGAAGAATACCGGGATGACAAACCAATGCTGACACGGCTCTGACAGGAGCACAATAGGAATAGCGATTCCACCTGCCAAGAGAGCTGACACGAATCCTGCATAAGGAGTGCTCTGATGAACACTTGATCGCTGCTGCAAGAGCCTGGGGGCATAGGTCATTGACATTGGACGCGTCACTTAGGAGTTTGGCGTGGGCGACGCAGGATCTTGGAATTCTGGTCGAGAAAGCGTCGGGAACTGGTGTTTTTTTATGCAGAGCCACATGAATGCAGATGACGTGAGTACAAGTTGAACTGTCGCAACAAAAGCAATTGTGCATGCTGCACCGTTGACGCCATGGGACGGAATCCATAGGTGACCAAAAACGACCGCGGATAGAGCCAGCAGCACCATGATCGGAAATTGGATGCGAAGACTTCTCGCAGCGGCCAAGGCTGTGTTCAGAAAGAAGCAAACTGAATGAATGGCTGCAGCAAACATCAGCCAGCAAAGCGATTTTGAGTACAGTGCAACTTCTGGGCGAAAGATCCAGCTCAATAACTGCGTTCCGAATAACCAGGCGACCAGATATCCCGATACGCCAATACCGATGGCAAAAGACAAAAGCTGAATCAACAGTTGTGTGAACTCGCGATGCATACCGCGAGAATGGTACGTCGCGAGCCGGGGTGCAGCAGACTGTGCGAGGGCGCTCACAATCAAGTTCCCGAACAGCATGAAACTCGCTGCCGCAGCGAACGCTCCCAATTCGGTAAGTCCGCGTTTCTCTTCCAAGATATATCGAGGGATCGTTGTGGAAAGCGAATTGAACACCGCAGCTCCGCCAAGCGGCAAACAGACACAGAAGAGCCGCCAGACACTCGCCGCCACCTCTCTTGCTGAGACAGCATTCTCTGAAAGTGCCGACTTATCGGTCGCGGGAATCTGTTGATCCCAAAAGGTTAGCACCAGCATCCAACTCGCGGCGATCGCCCACACTGCCATGGCTAGCGAACCGCCGCTCACTAGTACAATTGCTAAGGAAAGTAAGGATAGAATTCCCCGCGCGCCAAGAGAGACCCCGATCCGATCCATCTCTTCGCATTGCTGCAGTCGACCGTAGTAGACATCACTGAATAATTCGACCGTCTTAAACGAGGCCACAGCGACGATCACGTGACACGTTTCGGCCGCAAAGGCAAATGCGAAGAGAGAAATAATCACAGTAGACAGCGCCATTGTTGCTGCAATGGCACGCAGTAGCATGTAGTCGCGAAAACAGAACCCCCCCACGGTGTCGGTAGCCTGTACGGTCCGCAACTGCAGTTGCGCGAAAACGAATACTGGCGTCGTCACCGCCAATGCGATCGCGAACTGCCCTACCATTTCCGTCGAACCCAATTTAGCGATAGCGACCAACATGGCCCACTGGCATCCGGCGTAGATGACATTCCCTGCCAAACTCCATGCAAAATTTTGTCGAAGACTTAATTTCTTTGTTGGTAGTGCATGAGATGAAGACTCAACCAGTGGCGGGATGCCGATTGCCATCAATTCAGCCCTCGCTCTTTTTGCCTAGACAGTACTAGCTCGTTGGCAGCAGCGACCGATGATTCCTGAAGCGGATTCCTGTGCGGCTGCAGAGTTGACCAAATTTGATTCACTTTAGCGCATTCCCACACACTCGATTCCGGATTGAGCGGTGATTTAGTGAAAAACGGCAGATTCTGCAAGATGATATTTCTGGCCATCGAACGAGCAAAAGCAAGAACCGGAGTTATCACAAAGAACGAACCAGCCCGGCTGCAAGTGCAACCGGGCTATTGGCTTTGAGCAGGATCTGCGAATTACGCGGCTCGTTGTTCGGATTCGATGTGTTCGATCGTTTCCGGGGCGATGGCGACGGGGACCCAGGCCTTGAGGTTGGAACCTGGTCCGCCTCGAGGGGGATAGCCGTATTCTCGTAGCTTGCCTGAGAGGGTGCGGATGCCGATTTGCAGGGCTTTGGCTGTCTTTTCGCGGTTGCCGGCGAAGCGATTGAAGGTGGCTTCGATCAGCTTGCGTTCCATTTCGGCCAGCGTCAGGCCGGGCAACGCATCGGCTTCTTCCTCGGTCACTTCACGTGGGGTCAGCCACGGTTCGATGATCGAGGCGGTCAGCTTGCTGCCCCAGTCCAGGGCACAGGCTCGTTCGATGACGTTTTCGAGTTCGCAGATGTTGCCTGGCCATTCGTGTCGTTGCAGCACGTGCAGTGCATCCAACGTCAGCGAACGTGGTGGTCGGCCTTCGCGTCCGGAGACTCGACGCAGGAAATGTTCGGCCAGCGGGGCGATGTCGTCTTTGCGAGATCGCAAGGTCGGCAGACTGATGCAGGTTTGCGAGGCTTCTTCGTGCAGGTCGCGTCGGAACAGGCCTTTGTCGACCAGGCTGACGAGATCGACGTTGGCTCCGAAGACGAATCGCACGTCGAATCGGATCCGTTCGCCGGTCTGCGGATGCACGAAGCACTGTTCGCGAATCAGCGAGGTAATCTGCTTCTGGACGGGCAGGGCGACGAACTGAACTTGTTCGAGCAGCAGGGTTCCGCCGTCTGCCAATTCCAGTCGGCCGGGATGACGAATCGTCTGGCCCATCGGGGCGGGTTCGCACTGGCCGAACAAGTCTTGTTCGAGCGTTTCAGCCGACAACACGCTGCAATCGATCTTGACGAATGGTCGGTGAGCTCGGCGGCCGGAATCGTGAATCGCCTGGGCGACCAGATCGGTTCCCGAACCGGGTTCACCTTGAATCAGGACGCAGCTGTTTCCATCGGCAACACTCTGAACCTGCTGTCGCAGCGTGTGCATGGCAGGGCTGTGACCGACCATGTCTCGCAGATTGCGGTTGCTGAGCTGGCGACGGAGGCGGCGGTTTTCGGCCATCAACTTGGATCGTTGAACCGCACCAGCCAGCGTCAACGCGAACGTCGAAGCGGTGTAGGGCTGAGTCAACAGTTCGATGCCATTGGCGGCTGGCAGGATCTGTGGGCCGTCGTCAGAAGCTGACGCGACCAGGCAGACCAACTGAGTCGACCAGCCCTTTTGCTGGATCAACCCGGCGATCGAACCGGCGGTTTCTCCGGGGGAGAGTGGTCCGACGAGGCAGACCTCGCAAGCTTGCAGGCTGAGCGACTGAGCGGCCGCATCATACGAGTTGACCACGCGAGTCGTCAGACCCGCGGATCGGACATCGTTCTCAAGCCGCCAAGCGACTTCCTGATCGCACGAAACGATCAAGACATTGGGGGCGGATTCCGCAACAGGTGCCGAAGCACGTTGTGGGAACGGGATCACATCGGGATGGGCAGTCGTCATGCGGTCACCATGATCGGAAAGGGACGATGTGCGAAGTCAGTACGTACTTTGGACGATCCGCAGAACGCTTGTCTTCGGTGAAAAGCGACCGATTGGTCGCACGTAATCGAATTGAAAACTGGGAGACGGGACGACTTCGTCACAGGCACGAAGCCCTCTTACCGATGAACGAACGACACTTCAAACTTGTTGTCGCGAGGCGAACAACAGGCTTGATTTGAAGCCATTCGGACGGCTTGAGTTGCAATCAAGATTTGCTATGGGAGATGAACGAGGGGGTGTTTATTCGCAACCGGCAGAATGTGTCAATTGGTTTTGTTTAATGCGAAAAAGAATTGTAAAACGCGACAAATCCACAGTTTTTTTAAAGGTCGATGAAGTCGCTGGCACGCAAGTTCGAGCTTATTTTGGCAATTTGGGGTCAATCCCAGGGACTGCCGGTCTTTGGACGAGAATTGCGAGATTCGACGCGAGAGGCCCGAGGTCGAAGATCGGTGCAGAGTGAGGTGGCCGCATCAAGCATTCGAAGACACGGCCTTGTCGAGGACTCCAAAACCGTGGCA
>DASYEA010000776.1:0-3513 GCA_036499265.1 Schlesneria sp.
GAATCTGGTCAGTTCGAAATCTAGATCTCGTTCTCTTGCTGTCTCTGGCACCGGGCCTGCTGCTGGTTCGAGCCACTTCGTTGGTTCCGTCGGTGGGATACTGTTTTCTGTTCGTGATCAGCGGACTGCTGCTGGTTCGACTGCTGCTCGACTCCGTATTCACACGTCGCCCCAGATTGGAACAAAACCTGAATCCCGCTGGGATGGTCTTCCTCTGTGGGTCGGCACTGTTGTTCCAGACGACCAAGATCATGACCGAGCAACCCGACGTGGCTGCCGTTCGAACGGTTCGAGGCGCGGACGAATTACTTAAACGCCACGACGTTTCGGCGGGCGACTCAAGTGACGCGGGCGATACAAAGTCTGAGACCGGGCCTGCTGGACGTTTGCTGGCCACGACAGTTGTTCCACTGGCAGGTGGAACAACTGTTGCCGCCGCGCGAGCGATGGCCATTCTTTCACATATCGCGGTCATCCTGGGACTGATCGCGGTTGGACGCTGGCATTTCAGTGACACCAATCTTGGCTTGGCAATGGCGGCGCTATATCTATTGCTGCCATGTACGGCGTTCGATGTGAGCAAGGTCAACCATCTGCTCCCCGCCGCGCTCATCGTCTGGGCAGTTGCGGCCTATCAGAAGCCGATGGTATCTGGCGTGCTGCTGGGTTTGGCTTGCGGCACGATCTTCTTTCCCATCTTCCTGTTGCCGATCTGGATGGCGTTCTATTGGAAGCGGGGAGCATTGAAGTTTGGATCGGCACTAGTGCTCACCGGGGCGGTACTTTTGAGCAGCCTGATCTTGACCTCAGCCGACTCAACGTCCTTCAAGCAGCAAACCTTGGGTTCGATTGACTGGAGCGTGTTGAAGTTCAAGGCGGATGAAGGAGTCGGCTTCTGGGGCCTGTACGATTCGGCCTACCGCATCCCGGTCTTCGCTACGTTCATGATCCTGCTGATCGCATTGACAATCTGGCCTCAGCGAAAGAACGTCGAGCACCTGCTGGCCCATTCGACGACTGTCGTCGTGGCGACCCAGTTCTGGTATCCCCACCAGGGTGGGATATATGTGCTGTGGTATCTGCCGCTGATGCTGATCGTCACGTTCCGGCCGCGACTAAATCACCTGCCACTTGGAGAGCAGTCGCTCGAAGCCAAAGTGAGTGTCCCAGGGAATGCCAGCGCGCGTGATGACGTTCCGCGCGGAGCGTCGCGTACGCAGTTGTTTCGCTAGATCGTCGTCTCGCCTGCGAAATACTCCAGCCCACCCTACTCGGCACCATCGCGATTCAAAAAATCTGAGATTCAAAACTTGAGCTTTGATATCACTTCTCGCCAACAATTCGGCGCTTTTCAGGCCGACCTCTGCGATCACGAAATCAACTGTCGGTAAATATGCACTTTTTGGAGGAAAACTGACAAAAACAGGGCTGTTTTGTCCCCCGTTGTCAAGAACTGTCCTGGGATGTCAAAATTTGTCAGTGACAACTTCGAAGATTGTTCCCAAGTTTGCCAAACATCGTCTTGATCAGCGCACCACAAACGGGACAATCATCTGCAGGACAATCGTAGCAGGTGCACCGTAACCAACGGGCACGCCTCTGGGCCACTCTCTTAGCGGAAGATCAGAGGTTCCAGTTAGCAATTGATAACAACGAAGACCACGTGACAGAGCGCCTTCCTGAGCGGCGGGTGTAAGCCCGCTGGCCCGACGACACACAACCTCGGTTACCAAAACAGGATCGCAGCGCAATCGTAGTAGCTTCGCGCAGCTCAACAGCCGCGCTGGCTCGTGATTATCCGGAACTGACAGCACATGCAAAGGAGAACATGACTACATGACGACCCACCGTCACACCACCGATCAAGCCTTGATCGCCAGCGTGATCTCGAAAGCTCATACCGGCGACCTCAAGCCTTCCTCTCTCCGCGACTCCGTGCCTCCGTGAGAGAAAATTGTCACCCCCCCTCAAAACCCTGCCATGGACTGACAAACACTGCCAAATCGTAAGGAAGCAGCGCCCAATCATGGCCGCACAACGCCTGTCCTGTCATCAAATGACGCCCAGCCGACGATTGCGCCCGATTGCTTGCCAATCTACCGCCTTCGCTGTCCCATTTCGTTTTAACTCCGTAACATAGCAGGCTTTCAGGACGTTCCTGCGACGACACACGGATGGCCCCCGGTTATGAAATTCATTCATGCTGCTGATGTACACCTCGACAGTCCTATGCGAGGGCTTGAGGACTACATCGGTGCCCCTGTCGAACGACTGCGACTGGCAACGCGGCGAGCGATGGATCACGTCGTCGAATTGTGCCTGACCGAGCACGTCGAATTCCTACTGATCGCGGGCGATTTATTCGATACGGCCTGTCGCGACTTCAACTCGGCCCTTTCGGCCGCAGCGCAATTGCAGCGACTGAACCGTGCCGGCATCCCCGTTTACCTCATCCTCGGAAATCATGATTCGCGCGACGAGATGGCGCGACAGGTTCCCTGGCCTGAAAACGTCACGCTCTTCGATCACAAGCGGCCTCATACGATCATGCACCCTCGATTGCCTGTTGCAATCCACGGGATGAGTTATCCCAAACGCGAAGTTCTGGAAAATCTGGTCCCCGACTATCCCCGTCCGTCCGTCGATTGCTTCAACATCGGCGTGCTGCATACGAATGCGGGTGGCAATCCGAATCACGACTCCTATGCTCCGGCATCGATCGATGAACTCGTGACGAAGGGATACGATTACTGGGCGCTCGGGCATGTGCATGACTATCAGATCCTGCACGAGCGACCTTACATCGCTTACTCGGGTACGACTCAGGGCCGACACGTCAAGGAACTGGGAGCCAAAGGTTGCCTGCTGGTGACTGTGGAAGATCGCGAAGTGACCGCGGTCGAGTTTCGCGAAACCGATGTGATGCGCTGGTATCGCGAAACGATCATGTTGCAGCCCGATGACGATGAAGCGGCTTTGTTGGATCGAGCACGCCAGACGCTGCGACAGATCACGCAAGCGGCGGACGGTCGTTTGGCCGCCGTGCGGTTGCAGTTCGACGGGCGCTGCAGTGTCCACCAGCAACTCTCCCGAGATGCAACGCGGCAACAGATCGTTGCCAATCTGCGGGGATTGGCTGGTGACTTTGGCGACGATGTCTGGATCGAAAAGATCAAGTTCCGAACCCAATCGCCGCTCAATCTGGACGCGATGCGTCTCCGCCAGGACCTGGTTGGCGACCTTCTACGTGACATTACCGCAATTGCTGAAGATCCTGCTCGACTGACAGCTTTGTCCGAAGAATTACTGAAGCCGCTCATGGCGCGCGCAGGTGCCGATCTGGCTCCTGGTGAGGACAATTCCGAAACCGTGATGCTCGATGATCCACAACGACTGGTGGCCTGGTTGCGCGAAGCAGAAGAGTTACTTCTCAGTCATCTGGCCGAGGAGTCGACGCCATGAAGCTGAGACAACTTCATATCAATCAGTTCGGGCACTTCAGCGAATGTGACC
>DASYEA010000777.1:0-2877 GCA_036499265.1 Schlesneria sp.
CGTCCGCCTGCACGGATCGATGCGCTGGACCCAGGACTCCCGATCGCGGGCTGTTGTATGGCTTGTGTTGCATCGTTGGAAACAGGTCGACAAATGCAGGCACGGCCGGATCGATCTGCCCAAGTCGTTGCGACAGGACCGACCCAAAGTTCGGTTTCCCCTCACGGTTGCTGAGGTCCATCGGATAGCCGGTCACGTTCTGGAAGCTGCTGTGCTCATCACGCAGACCAACCAGCGATCGGACGACGGACATCCGATGCATGCATTGCGAAGTCAGCGGCAGTAACTCGCAAATCTGATAGCCCGGCAGACTGGTGTCGATCCCGTTGAACTCGCCCCGGATTTCCGCCGGGGCATTTAATTTCAGATCGAATGTATCCTGATGCCCCAAGCCGCCCGTCAAATAGACCATGATGACAGACTTAGCCGATGACGTGCTGCCACTCGCTTCAGCACGCAACAGGTCGGGCAGCGACAGGCCACCGACGGCGAGAGACCCAATCTGCAGAAACGTACGACGAGGGAAGCCATCGCAATAGCTGTATGGCGCGCCGGTTAAAGTGAGCATCTGGGCAACTCCGTCTCGTCGGGGCGGGATACTTTGGCAAAGCTTCGCGATTGTCGCGAACTAACGGTCGGCAGGATCGATCATATCCCCAATCGGCGAGATATCTATTCTTCGGAATTCTGCGGGGAAAACTGAGCCCCGTCAACGGAAAGTTCGGTTCTACTCCTCGCATCGTAACATCATCGTTTGTAGCATGAGAGTCTCGCCAGGCACAATTCATTCCACCAGCCTTTAGCCATGGAGACCGACACCATGACGGACGCCGCCAATCCCACCAATTCTTCGCGCCGCCAGTTCCTGAAAACCGGTGCCACCGTGGCCGGAACGTTAGGTCTCAATCTGACCATGAACAGCGGAGCTTTCGCTGCTGGAAGTGATCAACTGAAGGTTGGTCTGGTCGGCTGTGGCGGCCGCGGGACAGGTGCCGCCCAGCAAGCTCTGACCGCGGACTCGCAAGTGAAGCTCGTGGCCTGCGCCGACGCCTTCCCTCAGCAGATCGATAACGCCATCGGCAGCTTGAAAGCAAACAAGCGAATTGCCGAACAGGTCGCCGTAACTGACGATTACAAGTTCGTTGGCTTGGAAGGCTATCGCAAGCTGATCGATGCGTGCGACGTCGTCCTGCTCGCCTCTCCTCCCGGCTTCCGCCCTTATCATCTGCGAGCTGCCGTCGAAGCGGGCAAGCACATCTTCACCGAAAAGCCGATGGCCACTGATGCCCCAGGCATTAGGTCCGTGATCGAATCCGTCAAGATCGCGAAAGAGAAGAAGCTGGCGATGGTTGCCGGGTTCTGCTGGCGCTACGACCTGCCTCGTCGCGAACTATTCAAGCGAATTCACAGTGGCGAAATCGGCGATGTCATCGCGGCCTACGGGACCTACTTGACCAGCCCCGTCAAACCGATGCCTCCGGCGAGCACTCGGCCCGAAGGAATCTCGGACTTCGATTGGATGCTGCGGAACTGGTACAACTTCACGTGGCTGTCCGGTGACGGTCTCGTCGAGCAAGCCATTCATACCGTCGACTGGCTGCAGTGGGTTGCGAAAGATGCCCCACCAAGCAAATGCGTCGCGGTCGGGGGTCGCCAGATTCCAGCTCACGGTGGCAACATCTTCGATCACATCGAAGTGAACTACGAATGGGACAGCGGCCTGCGATGCTTCATCGCTCAGCGTCAGATTTCTGGTTGCCACAGCGAAAACGGTCTGACCGTGATGGGCAGCAAAGGAATCGCTCGCATCACCGGTTTTGGCAAAGACGGCGTTTCGATCACGGGTGCGAATCCGTGGAAGTACGAAGGCCCCAGCCCGGACATGTATCAGGTCGAACACGACGAGTTCTTCGACTCGATCCGCACTGGCAAGCCGATCAACGATGGCGACCGCATGGTCACCAGCACGATGGCCGGCATCATGGGCCGCATGGCCGGTTACACCGGCAAGCAAGTGACTTGGGATATGGCAATGAATTCGAAAGAACTCCTCTGCCCCGACCTGAAGTCACTCAGCGATGAAGTCAAAGTCGCCCCAATCGCACAACCAGGCGTGACCCCGTTCATCTAAAGGCCTGGTTAACGAAGCACACTCTTCAGTCGCGCACTGGTTGCGCAGCAAAGGCCAGCCAGTGCGTCTTCACTTCCGGCAGCAGAACGCCGCCAATTCCACTCCTTCTGAGCAGGGCGGCGTATGCCCCCTGGCCTCTTCCCTCGGGGGGGGCCACTCACTCAGTTTCGGCAACAAACCGAATCCAGCGCCTGCTCGGCCGTCGGGAAGACGGTTGAGTCCACGGGCAGCCAAACAGAAACTCCGGTGTCGATGTGTCGCAGTCGCTCTTGGCGATAGCTCACCCCGCCAATGATGCGCACCTGCATCTTCACAATGCGATCGGAATCACTCATCCGAAAAGCAACGGCAGGGATCTGACTGGAACGATCCCACGAAGCCGAGTCAGAGACTTCGACCAACTCAAAACCCAGCTCGCGTTCTTCGTCAGTCAGTTCATTGGAGTAGTGGGCGAACGATGGCAGCATGATTGCTTCCGTTCAATGCGAGACAATTGGTGCGGTCAGTCGGCAGACTGCCAACTCGACGTGAAAATGGCGTTGAGGGGGACAGCGAGATACCAACGAATCTACTCGCAATTGTGAAGCGGTGATGAATCGTCGGTGAGTTCTTCCGCCGTCGGTGGCGCCAAACCCTGTCCCACGACAAGTGTGACGTTGCCGGTGCGCCGAAACGTGAACGCACAATTCAACTTGAGTGAATAACGCCGCGTCCTGCGATTCGATACATTCGCTCGAATCGAAGCC
>DASYEA010000778.1:0-2743 GCA_036499265.1 Schlesneria sp.
TCTGGGCCGCTCTCTTAGCGGAAGATCAGAGGTCCCTGTTCCTCAGTTGAGATAACGAAGGCCACGCAACGGCATGGCTTCCTGAGCGGTGGGTGTAAGCCCACTGGCCCAACGACACACAACCCCGGTTACCAAAACAGGTTCACAAGACAACTAAATGAAAGCACCTTCGCGCAGCTCAACAGCCGCGCTGGCCGCGACCGTCCGAACCTGTCAGCACAGACACAAGGAGAACGTGACCACATGGCCCACCATCACACCACCAATCAAGTCCTGATCGCCAGCTTGGTTTCGAAAACTCGTACTGGCGACCTTAAACCTTCCTCGCACTGCGAATTCGCGTGGAAAACTTGTCACCCCCCCTCAAAACCCTGCCATGGACTGACAAACTCTGCCAAATCGTAAGGAAACGGAGAGCCCCGCCAACGCTTTCGCAGCACGTGAGACCCAGGAACCCGCAGGTCAAGTCGTCGCGCGAAATGTCATCGTCGGTTGCTTGCCGTTTCTCGATCCGTGTGGTGGACTGTCGCCGACTGATTAACTGGCTTCCCCTTCAACTCTCAGCTTCCAGGTTCTTCTGATGTCAAAATATCTCTGGCTGCTGGTCGTCGTTGTTCCCACAGCACTTCTGGCAGCGGATGAAGCTCCGAAGTCCGTTGACCCTCGGCTCAAAATCGAATTGTTTGCCGAGCATCCGCAGATCGTCACGCCGACCGGAATTGATGTCGATTACCGCGGCCGCGTGTTCGCTATCGAGAGCAACACGCATTTCCCTCCTGAGGGATACAAGGGACATCCGACGGACCGTGTGTTGGTCATGAGCGATACAGACAACGATGGCCGTGCGGACAAAATCGTCGTCTTCACTGACGGTTTGACGCACTCGATGAGCGTCCTGGTTCGACCCCTGTGGTTCCCCGTCGCCAAGACAGACAAGCAGGCTGCTCCCCAGCAATCGATCTACATCGCCACACGACGCGAGATCCGCCTGTTCCATGATGACAATGGAGACGACATCGCCGATCGCCACGACTCGATCATTCGCCTCGAGACGAAAGGAAATTATCCGCACAACGGTTTGGCCGGGTTCGCGCTGGATGGTCTCGGTTGGCTGTACTTTGGATTCGGCGAGAATCTGGGAGAAGAATTCAAGATCATCGGATCCGACGGTGGCACAATCGCTGGCAAGGACGGCGGCAATATCTATCGCTGTCGTCTGGACGGCTCACATCTGAATCAAATCTGCACCGGGTTCTGGAACCCGCACGCCAATGCGTGGGATGCCTTCGGCCATCTGTTCAGCGTCGACAATGATCCCGACAGCCGTCCCCCCTGCCGCCTGATTCATGTGATTCCCGATGGCGACTACGGTTACCGATTCCGCAACGGTCGCAAAGGTCTTCATCCCTTCACCAGTTGGAATGGCGAGGTCCCCGGCACGCTGCCGATGGTTGGCGGGACTGGTGAAGCCCCCTCGGGAATCTTGGCCTATGAATCCGATGGACTTCCCGAGGAATACGTGGGCAATCTGCTCGTCACCAGTTGGGGTGACCACCGCATCGACCGCTTCAGACTGCAGCCCAAAGGAACCTCATTCACCGCGCTGCCGGAACCACTGATTACGGGAGGAGAAAACTTTCGTCCCGTCGGAATCGCCACGGCCCCCGATGGTTCGCTCTATTTCACCGATTGGGTCTTGCGAGACTACAAGCTGCACGGTCACGGACGCATTTGGCGAATCAGCAGCAAGGCTAGTCGCACGAATCCCGTTGTAGACTTAAACGAGATTCCCAAAGCCAAACCCATCGACCAGGCGGGGTACTTGGACTCGCCGCGTCGTGAAGTGCGACGCATGGCCGCGCATCACGCCACCGAAGAGGCGAAAGCCGAGACGCCGCGAGGCCAACTGGAACTGTTCTGGAGTCGACGCGCCAAAACACTAGCTGCGGGCGTACCAAAAGATACGGACGCAATAAAGGATTTTTCCGACACGCTGCCAAACCCAGCCACTAGTGAAGATGGATTCATTCGTGCTCGTCGCACGGTTGGCGTTGCTTCACTCTGGATGCTGACTCAGAATTTTTCGATTGAGTCCCAGCAATCACGGGACCAAGACCTCTTACTTCCGAAGTTAGCTGAAGAATCATTCCTTCCAAGCCTTATCATGCGGCAGGCACACATGGGAGGATCAGACCCGCTCCACATTGCTTGCTCAACCGACGACCCGTTCGTGCGCTCGGTGCTGGTAACAACGCTCTCCCGGCAGTTTAAACAAGCAGATCTTTTCGCCTACTTGACATCCGGTTGGAACCCGTCTCCCCCTGAACGACTCGCAATAGTCCTCGCGGCTCGAAAGCAGCAACCCAAGAGCGATCGGCTGGTGGCGATCGCACTGAACGACAGTGACACCGACGTTCGCAGAGTCGCAGTTCAGTGGGTTGCTGAAGAACAACTCAAACAACTGCGACCGCGCGTGGAAGCCATACTCAGTTCGTCCGGCATGACCCCTGAACTCTTCCTAGCGACCTTGGCTTCATTGCAAATGCTTGACGGTGGCAATCCTGCCGACTTCGACAAAACCCCGCCCGAAAACTACGTCATCCCCTTGATAAAAGATGCGAAAAAGTCTGCATCAGTACGAGTCCAGGCTTTGCGACTCGTCGCGCCGACCGATAAGGCGCTCAGCTCGCCACTACTGGGTGGGTTGGCGATTTCTGACGACAAGGCTCTCCGACTGGAAGCC
>DASYEA010000779.1:0-5152 GCA_036499265.1 Schlesneria sp.
CCTCCCTGCGCGAAGCTGGGCGACTGGCCTCAATGGACTACTCCAGCAGATTGCAATCGGGCCAAACGATCAACCAGAAAGTGATTCAAGACATTCGAAATTTCCTGACCGCAGAAAAGATCGATGGCAGCAAAGTCACGATCACGATCACCCACGCAGACGGCACCACTTCCGGATCGGCTTTCGACTTGGGAGACCCCAACAACAATCTGCAGATGTTTAAGATCCAAGCCAGCGTCCCCTTTTCTGCAATCTGCTCAGTGACGTTCTTCCCGACCACCAAAAATACGATCAATGCGTCGGTCGTCTATCGGAAGGGGAAAAACACCATGGTGCAGTAGCAGATCCGTTTATCTGTCGCGTCTTGGTCCATTGTCTGCAACCAATTCTTCTGCCGTTTTTACCGAATATCATCCACCCTGCAGTGGCCGTTGGCGACCGGTTTGCCGCCCCTTGAAGGAAGTTCCTCATGCGTTGTTATTTCAAAAAGCTCCCTACCAAATGGTCGGAGATGTCTCCGACGCGACGAGGGGTCTTTCTCGTAGTCGGTGCCGTCTGCATGATCGCCGCCTTGGCGATCACAGCGCTGGCCGTCGACATTGGCGTTGCCGCATTGAAAAAATCGCAGATGCAAGCCGCTGTTGATTCCGCTTCGCTGGCGGGTGCGATGGAAATCACAAATGCATTGGCCAATGGCGGAAATCAACCTGGCGATGTCTTTGCCTATGCGCAAGCCCAAGCCAGAATCAAAGCGGCCGCAGTCGCACAAATGAACAATGTTTACGTCGCATCGACAGATGTCGCCTTTGGCCGTCGGTATTACGACAGCTCTTCAAAAACCTACAAAATCGACTGGGCGGCTGGTGCCAACCAGACGAATGTCGTCAAGGTGACGGCTCGTCGCGATGGTTCGAACACCTCGGCTCCGGACGGCAAAGTGCCGTCATTGTTTGCCACCAGCGGGACCACGATTCGGACTGATGCAGTCGCCTTCGTCGATCCGCGTGACATGGTCATCGTTCAGGACTTTTCTCGCTCCATGAACTTCGACAGCTACTTCACAGACGAAGTCGTCACGGGCCTGACTCAAGATCAGATTGAAGACGGTTTGGATATGGTCTGGAGCGACCTGCAACCGCTGACACTGGGATCGTTGCCATACACGCCCCAATACTTTGCGCAAGCTCAAACCAGTTCCAGCGTGACAGGCACGGTCACGTTCAAGGGGACCAGCGTTGCAATTACCAATACCACAGGAATGAAAAAAGTCGTCCTGACATTCACCAATAATAACAATCAGACATTCAACATCAGTGGCACGTCGACCAAGACAGGAACCTATTCCGGAACCGGCAGTAACTCGAATAAACGAATTTCGTCAGTCGCCATTACGGCGTATAAAGTTAGCAGTACCTCACAAACCGTGACGCTGCCGACGCACACGTACACCGCGACCAGCGTAATGGCAAAATACGGCCTGACAAACAACAACTATCCCTATTCTGGTGGTAGCTGGTCAGGCTATGTCAGCTACGTGCAATCCAGCACGGCTCTGCCTGACTACGGATATCTGGACATGTACGGCGGAATGACATTCCTTTGCTACATCATGAAGAGCTATCCCGAACACTCTGCCAACAAGGACTTGTGGAAGACTCGCCACTATCCATTCCAGGCCTGCAAAGATGGGCAACAGTTGTTGTGTGATTACCTGACCCAGTTGGGATTTGATGATCACCTGGGAATGGTCAGCTATGACACCGATCACCGCATGGAAACAACTCTGAACGATTCCAATCCGGCGTTTCCCAAGATCAACATCAGTGCCAATCCGATTTCGAGCGATTACGCCACAATTGCGAACCTGATGCACTATAAGCAAGCGGCCTACTACAGCGACGCCACCAACATGGGTGGTGGCATGAAGGACGCGATCACCATGCTGGACACCTATAAACGAGACGGCTCGCGGCCCGCCATCATTCTGATGACCGATGGTCAAGCGAACACGATCGATTCCGGCGACAGCTCGGCCCTGCCATCCGGTTGGAATTGGAACACGATGTTTGACTACAACGGAGACGGGTCCGCCGATTACACGACCACAGATTCGAATTGCAAATACGTGCTGGCGAAGGTGAAGATCGCCATCGACAAGGGATACACCGTTCACACGGTCAGCGTGGGATCCGTCGCAGACCGCAACCTGATGAAGGCTGCCGCCTGGCTCGGCAAGGGCTACTGGCTGGACGTTCCTGCGGGAACGACTGTCGCTTCGATGTCCGACCAAATGCGAACGGTCTTCTCCAAGATTGCTTCGGCCGTGCCACCCGCCCGGTTGGTTCCGACAAACTGATCTGACATCGGACAGATTATATCAAAAGCAGACGGCTGACCTTTTGGGTCAGCCGTCCGTGTTCTTTGTCGCACGAATCTCTGTTCGACCGCTTACTTCACCGAGACACCGAAGTCCCCGTTCAAGTTTCGCCACATCGAGTGAACGTGATTGGCGTTGTTCTGAGTATTGTTGTACTCAACGACAAATGAGGGACCTTGCAATCGGTAGTGGTGAGGATCGTGCAATTCACTTCCTCCGTACCACGCAAAAAACAGCTTGTCGATTCCAGCGTTGTTGATTGCCGAACGGCGTTCTTGTTCGACATCGCCCGGCAGGTTCTTCAAGTACTCGGTCAACAACTCTTGAACCAGCTTTTTCTGGTCTTCCGACATCTGAGCATATGCGAGGCCCACGGGGGCGGCGACCGCCGCTTGTGGTGCGTTCGGGCCTGGAACTTCACCAGGAGCTTCTTTGCTGATCCAACATGCCTTCTGCTGTTCTGGAGTACAGTGCTTCAGAATCTGGCGAGCAATGTCTTCTTCAGGTCCCAGAACCCGAATCTGTCGCCCCTTACCCGCTTCAATCGTTCCCGGATTGGCGCCGAAAAACTCTGGAGTGCTTGAAACGACCTTCCCGTCTTTGATTGTGAAGTTCAAGGAAACATGGTGTCCTTCCAGACGCCAGCCCCAATCGCCAGTTTCAGCCGGTTCGCCAAAGACGCTGAGATAGTACTTGCCCGGATCGCGGCGCTCGCGGCGTTCGGATCGGTCCCCCGTTTCCAGCAAATACAACACGTCTTCCAGACTCATGATATTCAGCGTCTGGTCGTATCCGGCATCCGACAGCCCGCTGCGGATGAAGGCGTGAGCCGCTTTGAGGGCCGGGCCTTCCAATGACTTCAACGGCAATCCCTTTCGTACCCGCGGAATGAAGTGCCAATTCAACCGTTCGGCATCGTCAAATTTGAATGTCGCTTCGCTCTTTTGAGCAGGGGTGATTGCCGACAGAAATCCTTGCGCGGCCGCCAACATCGCCAAACCAGTCTTCGGCACCTGAACATTCTGCGCCGCGAGCAATGTGACCATCGCGACCAAGACCGCACTGACTAGAACAAGCTTCCTAGCTGCCATCAGGGAACTCCTCGTTGGGAAATCAAAGGTGGGACATTTATGAGGCGACTTCCTGCCGCCTTAACTCAACAACTGCGGCTAACCCGGTGGCCAGCCCAAAGATCGACCGCCAAGCAAATGCACGTGCAAATGATCAACTGTTTGGCCCCCATCGCGACCACTGTTCAGTACCGTCCGAAAACCATCGGTGAGGCGCAATTCAACCGCCAGATTTCCGGCGACGACCAGCAAATGCCCCAACAACGACTGATCTTCAACCGTCGCGTGCGCCAGCGAAAGGATTGGCTTCCGAGGAATAATTAACACGTGGGTCGGGGCTTGGGGATTCACATCCCGAAACGCCAGGCACTCCGCATCTTCGTAAATGATGTCCGCGGGGATCTGGCGATCAATGATTTTCTGAAAGATTGTCATCGCGACGATGCCTGACACTGGTGAACGACTCTGTTTACATCGGGACGTTAGCACAACACGCGATAGAACTCAATTTTGCGGCCTGGTCGTCCTTAAGATCAAATTCAGCACGATCACCCTAGGCGGTAGAGTCGCCGTGCTCGGCGACTTTGCGGAATAGCGAAGCGAGGTTAACTACCGCAGGCATTCTCACTGCGCAAATCTTGTCACTCGCGACCACAAAAATGGATCGCGACGACGGCACACATTCCGCTCACCGTGACCGGCAGCGCAGGCCGATTTTTTTCAATAGTCGGGTCGCTTGCTTCGGGAAAAACGTTGGATTCGCAACGGAAGGCATTTGCCAGCCCACCTGTCGAAAACTCTCAGCCTCCCATCATTCCGCTTCACCACCATCGCAATGCGTCTTGCCCCGGAGCACCGTATGAGATTTCTGCTGCGCCGCATCAAAACCATGAAACCCGAGCAAAGGGCAAACGGATCAGCCGCGATGGTGGCGATGTGTACAGCAGGATTTCTCTATTTCGAATGCCCCGTTCGCCCCGCCGGAGCGGACATTATTCGACAATCCGTCGCCCGAACTTCGCTGGTCATCAATACCTCGAAGCCCGCAACGCCGGCCGACGATTCACTCACACCAGAGCAACGAGCTGAACAGAACCTCGCCAAAAAAATCGACTTGTTGAAGAAAGGGATGGCGTTACTGCAGGCCACCCCAGACTACACAGCCCAGTTCATGAAGCGTGAATTGGTGAATGGTGAATTACTCGAAGAACAAACAATGGCAATGAAGGTGCGTCACGAACCCTTCAGTATTTATCTGAAGTGGCTGGACGGCGACACCGGCCGAGAAGTCATGTTCGTTGACGGCGTGAACGACGGCAAGATGCTGGTTCACTCGGGCACTGGTTGGAAATCTCGCTTGCCCGCCATTCTTATGGAACCAGATAGCACACTCGCCATGCAGGAAGCACGATACCCTGTGACTCGAGCGGGCATGTTGGCACTGGCCGACACAATCATCGGGTACAACCTGAAGGATCTGGAATCGAAGTCGTTTTCTCACTGCCACATGCTGGAAGATCAATTGGTTGGAAATCGTAATTGTCACTGCTTCGTTCTGGAATACAAGGATCGCGCTAGCAGTGGCGACTACCGGAAGTCGATGACTCTGATCGACAAAGAATGGGGCATCCCACTGTACATCAAAAACTTCGGTTGGCCCGCGGATGATGCGAAGCTCTCCGAAGAAGAACTGGATGAACTGACC
>DASYEA010000780.1:0-4969 GCA_036499265.1 Schlesneria sp.
GCAGCGAAGAGTCAGCGTGCTGACGCAGCGCGGCTCGCCTGGACTGATTGTGATGGTCTCGCGTGGTAAGTAACCGTGTGTGCGGCACTGTCATCAGACGATCAGCATCGCATCGCCATAACTGAAGAAGCGATACTTCTCCGCAATCGCAGTCTGATAAGCCTCGCGGATCAAATCGACCCCGGCGAAGGCACTCACCAGCATCAGCAGTGTGGACTTGGGGAGATGAAAGTTTGTCAGCAAGACGTCGACCCGTCGAAACTGATACGGAGGTCGAACGAACAATCGGGTTTCACCGCTCCAGGCCTGTAACGGAGTATGCACTGCGGCTGCCGATTCGATGGTCCGCAAGCTGGTCGTACCGACCGCAACGACTCGACCACATGCGGTTCGAGTCGATTCAATTTTTTCCGCGGCCGAATTCGGAAGCTCGCACCATTCCGAATGCATCTGGTGATCGGTGAGGTTTTCCACTGCCACAGGACGAAACGTTCCCAAGCCCACATGCAACGTCACCTCAGTACGCGAGATGCCCGTCCGCTGACATTGGTCCAGTAGCTCCGGAGTAAAGTGCAAACCCGCAGTCGGGGCCGCGACTGAACCAGGGTTCGAAGAGAACACAGTCTGGTAGCGGTCCCAATCATTGGCATCAGGCGTCTTGCGGTCGAAATACGGCGGCAGCGGTAGGGTCCCGAACTGTTGCAGCAGATCGACGACTGTTCCGGACTGATTCGGCACGAAGGCGAAGACACCGTCGGCTTCGCGCGATACCAGTTCCAGTCGCAGTTCGGCCCCCTCTGTTGAGGTCACTGCGACGGATTCCCCGATTTGAAGGTATCCGCGCGTTTGGCCGATCAATTTCCAGGCCCCTCGGTCATCGCTCCCCAGGTACAGCCCTTCCCACTTCCCTCCGGTTCCGAGTCGCTTTCCCACGAGTCGCGCGGGGAGCACTCGCGTGTTGTTCAAGACCAGGCAATCCTGTGCGGCCAGTAAGGTCGGAAGGTCGCGGATGGACTGGTGAGTAATTTGCTGCGTGTCGCGATTCACAACCAGCAATCGCGATGCATCACGCGTAGGGAGAGGCACTTTCGCGATCAATTCCTCGGGCAGCGAATAGTCGTAAGTGGAAAGTCGATCAAAGTCCTGCACGATTGGCCTATGAAAGTCGATGTAACAAGCTTGCTGTCTGTCCCAGATGTTACAACGGACGACACTGAACCTAAACCCGCCCGAATGCGGGAATCTCGCGGAACCTGATCGAAACGAAGTCCTCTCATGACCGCGGCCTCAAAACCTGTTCCTATTCCCATCGCATTCTGCATTACCGAGTTGGATCGGGGCGGTGCCGAAAAAGCGTTCACCGAACTAGTGCTCAGCTTGGATCGACAGTACTGGAAAGCTCGCGTGTTTTGCCTCGGACCGCGTAGTTACTTCGTGGAAGTGCTGGAAGCGAATGGAATAGAAGTCGTCTGTTTCAACGGGCGTGGTGTCGGCAGCTTTCCTGGAGTGCTGTGGCGATTGACTCGCGCCCTGCGACAATTCCGCCCGGCCCTCCTGCAGACCTTCTTGTTCCACGGGAATCTGATTGGACGCCTGGCCGGGTGCCTGGCGGGTGTCCCCCACATCGTCGCGGGGATTCGCGTCGCCGAACGTCGTTGTCGCTGGCACGTGCGACTCGATCGCTGGACGAATTCTCTAGTCGATCACAATGTCTGCGTCAGCCAGGGGGTGGCAGATTTCTCGGTTCAAGAGGCCGGATTGAAAGCCCGCAAGGTCAGCGTCATTCCGAATGGTGTGGACTTTGCCAACTACGCCAATGCCAGCCCGACCGATTTGGGGCAGCTCGGATTGAAGAAGCAGTTCCCGGTCGTGATCACGGTCGGACGGCTCGAAGAGCAAAAGGGCATTCGATTCTTGCTGAACGCAGCAACCACGGTGTTGCAGCAACACCCCGATTGCCAGTTCTTGATCGTTGGCGACGGCCCCGAGCGGCCCTCTCTAGCAGCTATGGCATCGTCGCTGGGGATTGGATCGTCCATCCACTTCGCTGGGCATCGCGGAGACGTTCCTGGGCTGCTGAAGGCCTCTGATCTCTTCGTGCTCCCCTCACTGTGGGAAGGGATGCCAAATGCCCTGCTGGAGGCGATGGCAGCAGGGCTGCCGGTGATCGCTTCAGCGGTCGAAGGCTCACGAGAAATCATTAAATCCGACGAGTCAGGCCTACTAGTGCCAGCCGGAAATTCCTCCGAGCTTGCCACGGCAATCTTACGGGTTCTGAATGATCCCCACTTCGCATCGCGACTTGTATCGCAGTCGCAAGATGATGTTGCAAAAATCTTTACAAACATTGCTGCAACAGCAGCATATGATCATTTGTATCGTCAATTGATTTCAACTCGCTGATTTTCACGTCGCAAACCTCTCCCAAAAGATTTTTCTCAAAATCTTCAATCTCTTGTCCTGTAAGTAGCTGCGCGTCGTCAATCCACCACGGTCAACCCCTTGGCCAAATGTCATGCTTGATTCACCCGGTGCGATTGGTAAAGTCTCCCCCATCGGTGGGGAACAGTGGGGAAAGTTGGTGGTAAATGGCCCTGACGGGTACGTATCTGCGAACGCTGGACGAGAAGAAGCGTGTCGCAGTACCCAAGCGGCTACGAGATGATTTTGGCCATACCGATCTGAATAGTTTGATGATTGCCCCCGGCACCGCGAAATCGTTGGTAGTCTATTCACCTCAAGGATTTGAAGCGTTCGCTGCGAAGTTGGCGGCTGGTGGAAGTCACCAGAATTATCTGCGCCTTTTTTATTCATCTGCGGAGCGTGTTGATTTGGACGGTCAGGGCCGGATGCGGATCCCTGATCGGCTGGCGGAGTACGCCGGTTTGAAGCGTGAGGCGTATCTGTTGGGTGTGCAAGACCATGCCGAATTGTGGGACAAGGAAGCGTGGGATTTGTTTGTCACAACGCATACGCCGGCATTCGACGAGTTAGCGGTCAAAGCGATGGGTGGTTAGGGGAAGTCCCCCTTAAATGTGGCGTCACACCGGGAACGGATTGGATAATGGTCGGAATCGTCGCTTGGCCACCGGGCTTCGCGGTCGAACAAGGCTCACATGGACGGAGCCTTGAGCGGAGTGATCTCGCGGCAGCTTGATCATCCGCAAGTCATTCGCCCACATGGCGAAGTCGCAGGGGGGGAAGGGATGCTCACCCCGCGGCGAATGACTTGGTAATTAAAGGACAGAACGAAGGCTCGGCCAGGAATTCCTGACCGAGCCTTTGTGCTTTCCACTGCGGGCCATGGCCGCGACTTGCTCAAGTGGTCTATCCAAATCCACGTTTCGAATTTATAAGACAGTCACTCCCCCGGCAGTTGTTGTCAAATACTTGAGCGAATTTCTGTAAAGAGTCCGAATGACGGAAAGGAACACAGCGGTTCATACGCCGGTCTTGTTGCGAGAAGTCTTACGAGGCTTGGAGTTGCGTCCAGGTTTGGTCGTTGTGGATGGGACTGTCGGTGCGGGCGGTCATTCCCGATTGATCGCAACGCAGATTGGTGAGGGAGGGCTGCTGATTGGATTGGACCGCGATCCGATGATGCTCAGCCTGGCATCCGCCGTGTTGCCAGTATCGGATCGAGTGGTACTGAAGCACGCAAGCTATGTCGAGCTTCCGAAGGTGATTCAAGAGCTGGGTTTAGAGTCGGTCGATCGCGTTTTGCTGGATTTGGGATTGTCGTCAGATCAGTTGGCAGATCGCTCGCGAGGTTTCGGATTCACGGCAGATGGGCCGCTGGATCTCAGGTTCGATACGAGCCGCGGAAAACCCGCCAGTGAACTGTTGGCTCAGGCGAGCATGCAAGAAATCGAGTCGTGGTTGTCGGCGTATGGTGAGGAGTTGGAAAGCGCCAAGATCGCCAGGTACCTGGTCGCAAGGGCGGGAACAAACCCGATCCGAACGGGACTCGATCTGGCGAATGGCGTGGCCGAGGCGTTAGGGGTGAAGCGGCGAGATCCCGGTGATAAGCATCCCGCTACACGCACGTTTCAGGCATTACGAATTGCAGTCAATCAGGAATTGGAACACGTCCAACGTGGAATTGAAGACGCGGTGTATGGGTCGCTGAAGCCAGGCGGACTGGCCGCCATCATTTCATTTCATTCGTTGGAAGATCGAATCGTCAAACAGGAATTTCGCCGAGCAGATCGCTGGGAGTCGTTGACAGCGAAGCCGATCGTGGCTTCGCATCAGGAACAACGAGTGAATCCTCGCAGTCGTTCGGCCAAGCTTCGAGTGGCGAAAAGACTAGGTTAAGTGGATGTCGACGAGATGTTAGAGCGATGCCAGCTCAAACAGCTTGGTATTTGCAGTTTGGGACGGGCAGGATGCCGGTCCATACGAGGAAGGAGCCTCGATCATGACGCGTGAAACCAAAGCCGGTCTGTTGATGATTCTGATGCTGGGCGGCGTGTTCGGCTTCATGGTCTATAAGCGGATGCAACACCCATCGGCAGCCATGGCGCAGCAGATCACTCCCGAAGAGGAATCGATCGCGCAGTCGAAAGAGTCTGCCGATCCCTTCCAGACCGAGGAGCTGGATCGACACCCAAATCGCGTTGTCACCGCGGCCGCCACGACGCCAGCACGGATTCCTGAAGAGGACTTCGCCCCTGCAGAGTCACGAGCAGTGAAAAGCCCCGCCAGCACCAAAGATTCATTCGAACAGTTTCAGTCGACCACTCGTCCCAAGCCCAAACTGCCAACATCGATCGACGACGAATTCGAAACTGAGCGCAAGGCCCATCCTAAAAAAGAAGAAACCAAGCACGTTCCCGCTCGTGTCGCAGAAGTAGTTCGCAAAGAAAAAGAAGAATCCTTCGATCCGTTTAGCGGAGATAATTCCGAACCCGCCGAGACCGAGACAGAGACTCCGAATATCGCCAATGTCAGCGAGCCTGATCCATTT
>DASYEA010000781.1:0-6635 GCA_036499265.1 Schlesneria sp.
CTCCCACGCGGCTGCTCACCTGAAGCTTGCCGCCCATTGCCACGACCAGACGTGTACAGATGGCCAGCCCCAGTCCTGTTCCGCCAAAGCGACGAGTGGTCGATGCATCTGCCTGAACAAATGCTTTGAAAATGTGGTCCAGTTTGTGTTGAGGAATGCCAATTCCCGTATCGCGCACCATGAACTGAACACTGGCTCGTTCCTCGTTGCTGCTGACGCAGTCGACGATGACGAATACTTGCCCCTGGGGAGTGAATTTGATCGCATTACCAACCAGGTTCGTCAACACCTGGCGCAACCGGACGGCGTCGCCCTTGACCCAATTGGGAACCGACGGATCGATCTGGCAAATCAATTGCAGCTCGCGATCGTGGGCCCGGATAGCGAGTGCCTTCGTCGCATTCTGGATCACGTCAGGCAACTGAAAGGCTTTTGATTCCAGCTCCAAGCGACCCGCTTCGATTTTCGAGAAATCGAGAATATCGTTGATGACGACCATCAGGGATTCGCCGGAATCCCGGATGATTTCCAGGTAATCGCGGTGGACTTGGCCCAGTTCTCCGTCGAGCAGCAGATCCGTGATCCCAATCACGGCATTGAGCGGCGTGCGGATCTCGTGGCTCATGTTCGCCAGAAAATCGCTCTTCGCTCGATTCGCGGCATCCGCGGCCAGCCTCGCCTTTCGCAGCTCTTCTTCCGCCTGCTTGCGTCGGGTGATGTCTCGATCGATTCCGACCAGTCCCGACACGTTTCCCGCCTGATCGTGCAGAGGAACCTTGGTCGTCGAGTAAATCCGGCGTTCGCCAGTCGCCGTCATCACCTGCTCTTCGCAATCGACGACGGCGCGATCGTTTCGCAAAACATCCATGTCGACTTCCGCATAGGTCTCGGCCAGGTCGTCGCGGACGAAGTCGAAGACGTTGCGACCGACGATCGTGTCCAGCGGTGGATTTCCCCACAGGCGCTGCAGGCTGCGATTGACGGTGATGTAGTTGCCCTGCACGTCCTTCACATAGATCAGGTCGGGCAGGCTGTCCATGAGCGTTCGCAACAAGTCGCGCTCGCGAGCGAGGGCCGCGCGGTTTTCTTCGCGTTCGGTCACGTCCCAAAACACCGCCTGGATTTCGACGACTTGTCCGCACAGGTTGTAGACTGGAATTTTCCAGACTTCGTAATAACTTAACCGGCCATCCAGTCGGTTCTCTTCGATGGCGTGCAGAGCCTTTCCCGAGGCCGCCACCTGTCGATTGTCTTCTTGATACTTCTCGGCAAGCTCTGGCGGGGAGAGGTCGAAATCCGTGCGCCCCAGCAACTCTGCGACAGGTTTTCCCAGCAGGTCACTGAATGTTTGATTGGCAAATGTAATTCGGCCTTCAAGATCAATTCGGGTGACATGAATCGGCAATCGATCGACGAGAGAATGGTACAACTCATCGGAATTGGCGGGTATGACGCAGTCACGGGCAGACTCGATCGTCTGGTCGATCCGGTCAAAAAGCGACTGGGTCGAGTTGGGACCTTGATCATCCTGCAACATCGGCTCACAACGTTCGCGAAGTTCACGAACGAGACGTTGCAATTCTTCGAGCGGCGTGACCGTAGCGACAATCGACATACAGCAGCCCGGCTGGTGAGTGTCCGAAACTGAAGCCATGATAGCCAACATCCGCAGCATTGCCAGAAGCGTGTTGGTATTACGCGGATAACCGAAGGTTTTGAAAAATGAAGGCGACGTCGTCGTGCATTTAACCCCGTTGAATAAACGTGGATGTGCCACTGGTTGGCCGCTTCGGACAACCAGTGCGATTGTGATCGATCAGGTTGGTTCAGCACATGACATCCGTCCGACTTCACTTCCCTTCGCGCTCGATACGCTTTCCCTCTTGGTAGAACGATTCCATCTCGGTCAACGTCGCATCTTTTAGCGTTCGCTGTTGCTCCTGGAGTCGTTGTTCAATGTACCGGACGCGGCGTTCGAACTTGCGATTGGACGCCCGCAGCGCCTCTTCCGGATTGATGTGCCAACGCCGGGCAATGTTAGCGATCACGAACAATACATCGCCCAGCTCCGATTCGATCCGCTTCTGTCGATCGTCATCGAACGGCGGTGGATCGGGCTGAACGGGGGCATTCACTGATGCTGGCACCGCCGACGGCGGTCCGTCCGGATGCAATTCAACCGCCAGTTCTTCCAGTTCTTCTCGTAGTTTGTCGAACAGCATCTCGCGCGAAGGGAAATCGTAGCCGACTCGGGCCGCCTTGCCAGAAACCCGCGCTGCCTTGGCCAGCGCTGGCAAATCCGCCGGAAGTCCGTCGAAGATCGATGTGCGCTGCTTTTCCTGCTGCTTAACTCGCTCCCAGTGTCGACTGACATCGCTGGCTGTTTCCGCCACCTGATCTCCAAACACGTGTGGGTGCCGGGCGATCATCTTACGAGTGATCCCCTCCACCACTTGCGTCAATTCAAATCGCCCTTCATCGGCTGCGATCTGGCTGTCGAGCACCACTTGCAACAAGACATCGCCGAGCTCTTCTGCGATGGCGATATTGTCGTTCGAGTCGATGGCTTCCAGAAGTTCATACGTCTCTTCCAGCGTGAACGGCTTGATACTGGCAAGCGTCTGCTCGCGATCCCAGGGGCAACCCGTCGGCGATCGCAGCTTTGCGACGACATCGCACAGTTCGCGAAATGCCGGCCCAAGTTGCTGATGATTCGGAGGTGTGCCCGGTGCGGGCTGCGGCGGGTTGGACGGTTTCTGCGACGTATTGGTCATGAGGGTTTTCGAAAGGTATTAGTGCGATTTGTCTATGCGGGACGTGAGCACGGGTGCCACGGTTTTGGAGTCTTCGACAAGGCCGTGTCTTCTCCCTGCTTTGGAATTGAGGTCCTGCTAATCAATCGCGACCGAAAACCATCATTGTTGACATGGAATGTCAATCGGTCGATCACTCGACATCGCAAACCAAACTTCGAGTCATCGCTTCCATCACGGGGCGAACCTTTTCCAACTCGCGATCTTCACCCTGGAAGAGCACCATCGCCGTCCGTTTTACCGTCTGAAAAATCATCAGCGACACCGAACTGACAAGATCCAGGCAGACGAAGTCGAATTCGCGGGCGACCGCGGGGGCTCCCAGCACCATCACGTCGAATTCGTAGACATCCAGTTCTTCGTAAAGTTCTTCGTAGGCCGACATCACCGACGCCAGGATTTCTTCGGCATCAGGTCGGTCCTCGAAAAGGCTCAGCGTCCAGAATGCCGTGCCCGGGCTCTGGACGGTAATCGTCGTCTGCTCTTCGTTCGCTTCTTCTTGGACTTCCCAGCCTTGCGGATAGCGAAATTGCACGTCGCAACCGGAAAAAAGTTCTGTACCAGTATCGCTGACGGGTGCCGTCGAACATTCATGCTGATCATCGTCGTGGTCATGATCGTGACCACATCCGGGTTCATGCTTCACTGCCAATCCTCAATCGAACAGAAGTTTGGATCATTCAAGTCGGACCAGGCCGCTTGGATGGATTCGTAAGTTCCAGCGTCGCGTGGAGTTCTGCCTGCCGGCTTAAGCAAGTCGAGCGTGACGCGAGACGCTATTGACGGTATTCTAATCGCGACGTTCGAATTCGTCCCCCTGTGGGAGAAAATCTCGATGTACGAGCATCAACTTCGTGATCAGTTAACTTCCGTCGCAGATCGGCTGGGGAGGCTGTGGTTGTGGAAACGCCTGACGTGGTGTTGGCTGGGTTGCACGGTCATCATCATTGGCTATTTCCTGGCGTTTCCTCCCTCTGGTTTGGTGATTGGGTTCGCCGCGGTCGCCTCGATGCTGTTGGCGACATTGATCTGGGTGCGTTCCAAGTCGCTTTCCATCTCACGTGTTGAGATTGCTCGAACCGTGGAGCAGGCCTTTCCCGATCTGAATTCGCGCCTGTTGGCCGCACTCGAACAGAATCCCGATATCGCGTCAGGACGATTGAATGTGTTGCAGCGGCAAGTGATCTCTGAAGCGCTCCATCATTCTCGGATCAATTCTTGGGCGGATGCGATCCCCGCGACCCGCATGCGTGGTGCTTTGATTCGGCAGTTGGCCGCATTGTGCATGTTTCTCGCCGTCTGCAGTTATGTCTGGCCGGTGTCAGCTCAACGCAGCGCATTCGATCGTCAGGCGAATGTTGTCGGGGCGAACGCCGAAGGTGATCAGCCAACGGTTGAGCCTGGCGACGCGGAACTGGAACGCGGCAGCAGCTTGCTGGTTATGGCGCGATTTGCTGGTCAACCCCCGGCAAGCGTCAACCTGGCCTGGCAGCCCGCCAATGGAATCGCTGTCGCCGCTCCCCTGACGAAGAGTCTGGATGACCCCGTGTTTGCCGGGCGATTGTCCGCTGTGGATCAGGACCTGACCTACCACATCGATTACGACGGACGTCAGACTCGCGATTACAAGATCACCGTGTTCGATCTGCCGTCACTCGTCCGCTCAGATCTAGAACTCCGTTATCCCAGCTATACCGAGTTGCCCGTTAAGCGTCTGGAAGATGCCTTCGTTGCCACCGTGGTCGAGGGATCGACGATCAGTATCGCTTGTCGTCTGAATAAACCAGGCATCAAGGCAACCTTGGTCGACAAGAATGGCATCTCCCTGCAAATGCGCCCCGATTCGTCGAATCCGCTAATTCACATTGCCGAGTTCACGCCCACCGGTCTTCATCGCCTGCAGTTAAAGTTGATTGATGAGGCGGGGCGGCAAAACCGTGATCCCGAAGAATTCCGATTTGAAGCCAAGCCGAACACACCACCTGAAATCGCGTTCGTCTTTCCGGCACAGGACGTCAAGGTTTCGCCCTTGGAAGAAGTCCATATCGAAGCGACCGCGTGGGATGACTTTGGCCTGATTGAAACAGGGCTGGTGTTAACAGTTCCGGGTCGCCCGCCGTTGACGATTCCGCTCGGAACTCACAAAGGGGGCGGCGACAAGCACACGTTGTCGCATTTGCAGCGGCTGGAAGAATTGAAAGTCGATCCCGATGAGTTGATCTCGTACTACGTCTATGCTGTCGACTATGGGCCAGACGGCAAACCGCGACGGACGAACAGCGATCTGTACTTTGCGGAAGTCCGCCCCTTTGAAGAGATCTTCCGTGAGATGGAGTCGCCACCAGGTGGCCAGGCTCAGTCTGCGGGTGCCCAGCAAAATGGCAATGCGACCGAAAAGCTGATGGAACTGCAGAAAGAAATCATCACCGCGACATGGAAGTTCGTGCGCCCTCCTGAAGCGAAGTACGAACCGACGACCGGCGAAGATATCAAGGTGATTCGCAACAGCCAGAAACGAGCCATCGAATTGCTGGAGGCCCTCAAGCAAAAGATTACTGCTCCGCTGTTGCAGCCCATTGTCGCCACGATCGGTGAGCGGATGGCCGAAGCGGACGAACTCCTCGGTGAGTCGATCAACGACTCCAGTTATATTCCGTTAAGCGTGGCGACCACTGCCGAGCAGGCTGCTTATCAGGGATTGCTCAAGCTTCGAGCCAAAGAGCACTTGATGATGAAGAGCCAGCAGAGTGGCAGCGGCTCGGGTTCCAGCTCCAGTGTTTCCAAAGAACAGCTCTCACAGCTTGAACTGGATAGCAAGAAGAACCGCTACGAAACACAGAAGTCTGCGCAGAAACAGGCGGATTCCTCACAGCGCGAGGAACTGGCGGTCCTCGACCGATTGAAAGAGTTGGCTCGCCGCCAGCAAGGGGTCAACGAGAAGCTCAAGGAACTGGAAGCGACCTTACGAACGGCAAAGACCGAGACGGAACGAGAAGAGCTGGAACGACAGTTGAAGCGGCTGCGTGACGATCAGCAGCAATTGCTCCACGACGCCGACGAACTCCGCGATAAGATGGCTCAGTCATCTCAGCAAGCGAAGATGAACGACTCGCGCGAACAATTGGAGCAAACACGGCAACGCATGGTCGATTCGGCCGAGAAGCTTCGAGAGGGGCAGCTATCTCAAGCATTGAATTCGGGAACACGTGCTGAACGCGAACTGCAGCAACTGCAAGAAGATTTCCGCAAGCAGACCGCTGCTCAGTTCGCTGACTCCTTGCGCACGATGCGCGACACCGCGCGGCAGTTGGCCGATCGCGAACAGCAGTTGGCCGAACTACTGAACTCAGTTCAAGGCGAAAGCAAGCACTCGCTAAGACAGTCCAAGAATCGCCAGGCTCTGGAGGCGGAATTCAAAGAACAGCGACAACAAACCAATGAATTGGTGAACGAAGCCAAAAGTGTGGTCGAGCAGGCTGAACAAGCCGAGCCACTGCTGGCGAAACAGTTGTACGACACCGTTCGCTCGACTCGTGAGACCAAGACCGACCAGGCATTGGACGCCACAGCCCAACTGCTCAAAGCCGGATTTCTACCGGAAGCCCAACGAGCCGAAGAACAAGCACGCGCTGGAATTGAGCAGTTGAAGCAAGGGATCGAAAAGGCCGCCGAAAGTGTCCTGGGAAATGAAGTCGAAGCGTTGAAACGCGCCCGAGCCGAACTGGCGGAATTGTCCACGGATCTCGAACGCGAGATCGCTCAGCAACGCGAGCGAGCGAGCCAGGGTCAACAAGGCCAGGGTCAACAAGGCCAGGGTCAACA
>DASYEA010000782.1:0-4320 GCA_036499265.1 Schlesneria sp.
CAGGTTGGGTGCCACTGGTAGCCGCTTTGGGCCACCAGTGTCTTCACGTTGCTGCAAAGGCTTTGATCGGGTAGTGAGCGTATGCAATCTTCAGCGTCACCACGGTTGGTTTACTCTGCGATACATCGACAAGACACTGGCAACGCAAAGCCGTCGCCAGCGGCACTCGAAATGTTTGTCCCGAGCAGAATCGCGCAAGCTCATTTAGGTCAGAACCTCACCGATCGTTGCGATCGGTAGATACAAATGCCGTGGGTGATCGACCAGCGGCGAGAACCCATACTTGCGATAGAACGCGGCTGCTGAGTCATCCAGGGCATCAACTTCAACCGCGTGAATTCCCAAATCGGACGAAAGATCTAATGCGCGTTGCAGAGCATCAAGCAACAATCCTTCACCCAAGTGCTTTCCTTGAGCCGATTGGTCGACCGCCAGTCGTGCCAGCAGAACCACCGGGATGGGATGCTTCGGCAGCTTTCGCGACACACCGGTCGGAAGGGTCAAGAAGGAAACCGCGCTAGCAGCCAGCGTGTAATATCCGACCACGCGTTTTTTACCGCTCGGGACTGCAATGAAGGTCTTTCCGAGCCGGCGCTTTTCGTACTGACTGACTGACGCGCGCACGAATGAAATCATCAAGAGCAGCCTTCCCGCAACTGAACGTAGATCGATCGTGCTCTGGGGAAAATTGCTCAATCATCCAATCAAGCATGCCGCGCCTTATGACGCCCCGCCGCCTTCTTAAGTGCTCGAGTCGCTGCTGGCGGCTTCGCCAATAGTTCCAAAAACCGATCACGATCGCTATCAGACAGCGGCGAATTTGCTTCTTCCGCAAAAGGCAATTCGTCCTCGGCAACGATCTTGGCGCGACGAACGCGAACTTCTGTGTCGCTGATTTGTTCGACAATCACAGTCGCATTGGCAAATGACTTCGGTAAAACGAGACGAGCCTTCGCATCAGTTGTGCGAGTTTCCGTATGCATGCTTCCTCCCTTTCGACTAATAAGTGGTTGTATACCACATTGCAGAATCAGACGCCAAGTGGGTTTGTCCCACTAACGGATTTAGTCGACCCCTGGCGCAGATTGCCAATACTTCGGAAACGATTTAACCATTTGTGTCTGGTAGACGGTCGTCGGATAGTCCGCACATGATGCTCACCGAAATCGCCATCGCGATTCTAATCGCTGCCGCAAACGAACCGGCGTTCCCCTCCGACCCGCTCACACAACGGCCGCTCAAACCTATTTGTCACCTCTAGCCAATTTCAGTTTAGGGTTGGGTGCAGTCTTCGGAACGCACCAACATCAATTGCGGCACCGTTGGCACACGACACCGATCCAAATCAAAGCACCTGCTTCCTCCAGGCGAGCCGCGCTGCGTCAGCACGCGGACAGATAAACACGCGCTCTGAACGAAGACATGAAGCTCTGACAACGCTACTAAAGAACATGCAGGCGAAAGGTTTCATCGCGGTCGAAGAAACGAAGGTCACTCACTTCCGGAAAGAAGACCATGGCAGAAAGTGTTACGATTATCGGCGCAAAGTTGCTGTACGATGCGGTGATGACCTCTATCCTGGGATGTACGGCTGGCGAGTTCGACATCAAAGGCAATCCGTCGAACTGGCAGAGTATCGTCGTCCGCAAAGGAAAAGCGTCTCTCGCATTCTCCGTTCTGTATTTCACTGAGGCACAGGACGAATTCTGCAAAAAGGTCCTTTATCTCGCCATTCTAGCGAGAAATGCAGAGGTGCTCCTAAGAAATTCCGAGACAGGTCGAACACATCATCGCCGAGCCCGAAATGATTATCGGGGTCGTGGGAACTCCGCGACTCGACAGCATTCGCCGGGGTGAGGATGCGATCTATTCCATTGCCGAGGAAATCGAAGGCATCGTGTTCACCGGCAGCGAGTTTCTCGATCCACAAGGCGATGTGCTACTGAAAGTGTCTGCCATGGAAGTGTGAGCGGCTGGTGATCGTGCGATTTGACCGGGATCGGGCACCACACCGACAATCGGTTTGAGAACTAAGGTTCCATCTGCGCTCCGCTGGTCGGAGTGCCTAATGGCTCCGCTTTGGCCGATTCGTCACCGGTTTCAATGCTCGCGTCAGGTTTCACGTCATAGTGCCGCGCCCTCTCAGGATCGTCAGACCAGCCACTTCCTGTCCACCACTCACAGAGCGTCTCACTGGCACGTTGAATCACGTAGTCGTTCGGCGTGGGAATTGTGTCGAGCATTTTGATCTCCTCTCAAAAGGTGATTTTACAGCCAAGCCCTGGTTGATGTCTGACCAGGAAGTTCATGCCTAGACCGAATTCGGTCAAAGATATCGGGCTTGTCTCTATGAAGACATCGAGAAGTCAGTGCTGCAAATCTCATGACGATGTCATTGCTTCACATTAAGAATGCCCAGCCGCGACGTGGTGGTATCCGTCGCTCTGATCGAAACGAATCCACGACAGACCAGATCGCTCGAATGCTCTCGTCTTAGTCCCGGAAGAGACAGTCGATAATAGCCCACCGTTTTCGACGGTGTGTCATCGCGATTGCCGACAGCGCGAGTCTCGCCAGGGACGGCAGAACCTTGTGATAGTCAATAACGCATCCGGGCAGTTACCACATCGGAATCGTATTGTTGCCAATCTTAGAAATCTGTAAGCCCGGCTGCAGCACTCTTAGAAATCGGATACAAGCTGCTCTACCACGCTGATCAGATTCTCAGGCCGAGTCACTTCGAATCGAGTATTGGGCCGTATATGACAACTCGACGGTTCGCGACGACAGGCATGCTATTCCTCTGCATCCAAGGTGTTCTCTTTGCCGCTGGTTCGAATCTGGACGACGAATCAACCTCAAAAGAGCGGATCGAGACGGTCGTCGGGAGCGCTGCGGATTACATCTGCCGCGCGAAAGAAGCGTTTGCCGATGACGATTTCGACTTGGCGATGCAAGAAATAGACGACGCGATTCGGCTGGATGCCACGAGTTCCGAGGCATTCCAGATTCGCGGAGGGCTATGGGCAGTTCAGGGGAAATTAGACGCCGCTGTCTTGGACTGTCGTGAAGGCCTCCGCCTTAATCCGAAGAGTCCCCAAGCCAGTACTATGCTGGCAATGGTACTGGTCGAACGCAACGAGAAAGATGATCTCGACGAGGCGACCGGAAAGTTGGACGAGGCCATCCGTCTTGATCCGAATTACTGTTCTGCTTTCATCAATCGAGGCAATGTTCATCGCCTTCGTGGTGAACTCGAACAGGCAATCAAAGTTGTCGAGCAAGCAATCAAGCTCGATCCGAATGCACCGATGGCGTATCTCCAACTCGCGACAATTCTTGCCGAAAGACGAGAATTGAACAAAGCCATTCTCAACTATAACGAGTCCATCCGATTGAACTCGAAATCGGCGATCGCATTTCGAGATCGTGGCCGGTGCCGATTCGAACTGGGCCGGCACGAGCTTGCTTTTGAAGACTATACTCGTGCTATCGAATTAGATCCCAAGAATGCCGAAGCGTATTTCCATCGCGCAGAGGCGTATGAATCGCGCAAGCAGCCGACAAAGGCGCTAAGCGACCTGAAGGAAGCGATCCGGCTCGATCCCAAGGATAAATGCGCATATGAACTGCAAGCGTTCATTCTCGCATGCAACCCCGACATGACGATTAGGGATGGCCACCTCGCCGTTGAATCTGCGAGGAAGGCTTGTGAATTGTCTGGTTGGAAAGACGATGATTACCTCGTCACGCTCGCATTGGCCCACGCCGAGGCCGGACAGTTTTCCGACGCCAGGAAGCGGTTGAAGGAAGCGACGGACATGGCACCAACCGCAAACGCCGGATTTCGATCGATTGCTGCCGAGCTTTTTGAAATTGACTTGGCCTATCGCTTCGAGGGACGACATCGCTGATCGACTCGCTTCACGATTCTGTCAGAGTCGATTTGAGAATCTGGTCAGGTTACTCTTCGTCGTCAGCGCCGCCATCTTTCGGTACCGCCGACGGCCATCATGCCAAGAACTCAGACTCGACCGCACAGAAAGTACCTAAATGTTTCAGTATCAGGGAAAGACCGCACTGATCACCGGCGCGTCTTCCGGAATTGGCGCTGCGTTCGTCCACGCGTTGGCGATGCGGGGGATGTCGGTCATTCTGGTGGCGCGATCAGAAGAAGCGATGAATTCGCTGGCCGCCGAAGTCAAACAGAAGCATCAAGTCCAGGCGCACGTGATTACGGCGGATCTCAGTCAGATCGATGCCGCGGCCAAAATCGGACAGATCGTCGCCGAACGTGGTTTGACGGTAGACCTGCTCATC
>DASYEA010000783.1:0-4963 GCA_036499265.1 Schlesneria sp.
TTCGAGCGCCTTATGCAGTCGCTCGTTTGTCTTGTAATCGAACTTCTTACCGTCGAGCGACAAGGCACCGATGTAGTTCATGATCTCGCGGCGGAAGTCGTCCTTGCGAGTTTCAGGAATGTCGATGCGCTCTTCGATTGAGCGCATCAGGCGTTCGTCTGGTTGCTCGTCCTGTCCGGTGAACTTGTTGCGCACCTTTTCACGCTGAGTATAGGCCTTAACGTTATCGATGTAATTGCCGCACAAACGCGTCAACGCTTCTTCGTCCGCCGCAATTGCTCGTTGAACTTCGTTCTTCACGATGTCGGTGTACTCGTCTTTCACCACCGAGATCAGTCTGCGGTAAGACTCGCGAATCTCTTCGTTCGGGATCAGCGAGTGATGCTTCAGGCCATTCTCCAATTCGTTCAGAACCATAAACGGATTGATACAAGTCGCATCCGCATTGTTCACCAAGGCGTTGGAGATCTTGTCTTGGACGTACCGTGGCGAGATCCCCTGCAGACCTTCGTGCTTGGCCTCCTTGCGAAGTTGCTCGATGTTTTCCATCGTGAATCCCGGCAGCGTCTTCCCGTTGTACAGCTTCAGTTTTTGCAGCACGGTCAGACCATGATGCTTAGGCTCTTCCAAGCGAGTCAGCACGGCCCACGTGGCGGCAACTTCCAGCGTATGCGGAGCGATATGTTTGCCTCGCACGCGACGTTCGTTGTAATCCTTCTCGTAAATGTGCAGTTCATTGGACAGCTTGGTGACGTAAGGAACATCGATCTTCACCGTTCGGTCTCGCAACGCCTCCATAAATTCGTTTGATTGCAACTTACGGAATTCCGGCTCGTTTGTATGGCCGACGATCACGGTGTCGATGTCGGTCTGAGCGAACTTCTTCGGCTTGATCTTATGCTCTTGCGAAGCTCCCAGCAGGTCATACAGGAATGCGACATCGAGCTTCAGGACTTCGATGAATTCGATCATCCCGCGATTGGCAACGTTGAATTCTCCGTCGAAATTAAAAGCTCGCGGATCAGATTCGCTGCCGTACTCAGCGATCTTGCGGTAGTTGATATCGCCAGTCAGTTCTGTGCTGTCCTGATTCTTTTCGTCTTTGGGTTGGAACGTTCCAATTCCGATACGATCCTGTTCAGACAAGAAGAAGCGCCGGACGACTACGGATTCCATGACCTTGGTCCAGTCTCCATCGCACTTATCCAAACGCTCCTTGAAGTAGAAGCGGCTTAACGGGCAGATGTCCCCGTTGATCTCGACCTGGTAGAGGGTGTCGGCATCGCGACCTTCATTGAGAGACTTACAGATCTCTTCGCGGAATGCATTGGGAACAAGCATCAGCGGTTCGCCGTGCATCGGATCCCAGGTGATGCTGCCATCTTCCTCTTTCCAGCCGAACGTATAGACAGCACCTTCTGGCGTGCGGGCGTATCGCTCGACGCCGCGTTTCAGCAGACGAGCGATGGTGCTTTTCGAGCTACCCACAGGTCCGTGCAACAGCAGTACACGACGTTCGCTACCGTACTTCAGGGCGGCAGAACGGAACACGTGAACAAGTTGCATCAGCGTGTCGGTCAATCCGTAGATGGCATCATTACCATCGTTCTCTGGGTCGTCGAAGAACCGGTAATGCAGATGTCCGTCGCGTCGCCCTTCGTCTACCGCGTACGTGCCATACGCCATGATCATGTCGTAGATGCGCTGATGCGCAGTCCGCGTGACCTCGGGATGGCTGCGAACGATATCAAGGTACTCGTCAAACGAGCCCTGCCAGTTTTCCTGCCGAAATGCCTGGGGGCTTTGGCGGGAGGAAATCTGTTTCAGAAGATCACGTCCTGTGCCCATAAGACCGTTCCTCGTACGGAATGAAACCTCACGTTGTGTGAGCCGTGCTTCAACACTGTCCCGATAGGAACGGGACAACCGCATGTCTCGATCAAACATCAACAGAAAATATTCTCGTTCGTCGTCTGTCCTGTCAGTACGTACGCCAACCCGCTTCAATTTGCGGGAATCGGCCGGCGGCAGCCCGTCGACCGTCCTGGTCCAGGCATTAAAGGTGGGAAAGATCAGTTACGCGCCGTCCTATAAGTGGCGGCGAACCCATCAACATCCAAATCCATACGCCAGCATCGAGTTTCTACTCGAGCAACTCGACTTGCCCGGCATGTCGTGTGCCGAACAACCCAGACATCAATCGATCAGGGAAGGTTCCCTGCAAAAAGAAGTCAGGGATTGGAATTATCTCATCCCAGCTAACGGAGGCAAGATCAACATTCTATATCTGACGAGTGGAAATCGGGAATTCCTGTCGAAGGAATGAGCAGTCTCGCCCGCTTGATTGGCGATTTAGTCCTCTCTCACTGGTCGAAAGTCGCTCAAGCCACCATGAGCTGCGGCTGGGGCCACCGACGCCATTGGAAGGTCGAAAAGTCAAATTCGGCAACGACATCTTACACCGTGCCGGCGGCTTTCCCCCCAATTGTCACGACGACCCTATCACCCTGTCCCTCCTCCTCAATCACAATCGAGGTGGCCAGAAAAGCCTGTACCACCGCGATCTGCGTTTTGGAATGATCGGTCAGGCTCACGGTGCGAAATGATCCTTGGCGACGATGGTCCGGTGTGCCGGTTTGCCACGCGCTCAAGGCCATCGGCAAAATAAGTTGGTCCGCCAAATGAGGGCCAACCGGGACATCGGTGTTCAGGTATTCTCGCATTTCTTCGAAGGCGCGCTGGGCGACAATTTCTGCTTTGGTCCCCTGCTCACCAATCCCGATGAACACTTCGGTGACATGTTCACCGACCACCTCAATGACAACGGCGTTGCCGGGGCCACGCGCCTTGGTGTGTTCGCGAAATAGACAGTCGGGTTCCCACTGAGCCAGCCGGGCGAGTTCTTCCAGCTCCCGATCAGCAATGTGATCGGGCAAGTTGTACAGCAGCACTCGACCAATCTGCGAGCAAATCTCGCCACGTTCGAGCAGGTGGAAGCTCGACAATCCCAAGTCGCCGGGCGTGCCGGAGCTGTGGGTCAATGACTCAGCACGCTTCGCCGGTTCGATCTCGACAATAAAGCGTCCACCACCAGCAGGATAGAATCCGGCTTGTTCCAACCTCGCCGTCACGCGCGGGCCCATGCGATTTACGAGGGCCAAGTAGGATCGCTGCAGAAAGTCGAACGGCGGTGCCCAGGGATTGTGAGTTCCCCCTTCCAGAATCACCCGGGAAGGCTGATCAGCGATCAGCAATGGAGGCAAAATCGCCTGCAATACCAGTGTCGCGCTACCTGCGGTACCGATCGCAAAGCGATAGTTGCCGGGAACGACTTCGCCGGGATAGAAGGTGAAAGATGATGAACCAATCGTGTCGCCGACAACAGTCGCCTGACAAATTTCTTGCGCCGCCCGCAATGCGGTCAAATGTTGCTGCTTCAAGCCGGGTTTCGCCCGGCCAGCGCGAACTCGATCGATCGTCACTGGTCGACCTGTCACCATCGACAAGGCGAGTGACGAGCGGACAATCTGTCCACCTCCTTCACCCTGCGAACCATCAATGTTGATCAGATCAGACACTTTCGTTTTCCATCAGTCCGCGTTGCTGCGTTTTAGTTTGTGAGTGACATCCCTTGCAGTCGCAAGGTTCGCCTCGTTACCAATCCCGCATCTGCTCCATGCAAACAGACTGATCCACGAGAGGCTAACTTGTCCATTCCAGACCTACTTCAGCGTACCGAACAATTCATCCGCGAACGACTGGCCGGAGACAGTTCTGGCCACGACTGGTGGCACATCGATCGAGTCCGCCGAAATGGCCTGCACATTGCTCGCGAAGAGCAAGCAGATCAACACGTCGTCGAACTTGCCGCGTTGTTGCATGATGTCGCCGACTGGAAGTTTCATGGTGGCGACGACACGGCGGGGCCGCGGGCTGCTCGCGAGTGGCTGATGAGCAATGCGGTTGATGCCACGACTATCGATCAAGTCTGTGACATCATCGCGCACGTTTCCTTTAAGGGAGCGGGCGTGGCCACGGAAATGGCGACGATCGAAGGGAAGTGCGTTCAAGACGGAGATCGCCTGGACGCAATCGGGGCTGTCGGAATCGCTCGCGCGTTTGCTTTTGGAGGTCACTTCGGCCGTGCCATGTACGATCCCGAGGTGCCACCGCAACAGCATCACTCATTTGCCGAGTACAAATCCAAAGGGGGACCGACGATTAACCATTTCTACGAAAAACTGCTGCTGCTGAAAGACCGCATGCAGACAGCGTCCGGTCGCCGACTGGCAACCGAACGGCACCGATTTATGGAGCAGTATCTCAAACAGTTCTATGCCGAGTGGAATGGAGAGTCCTGACGCGATCGCTAGTGCGAGCAGCCACAGCCACCGCCATCACCACCTCCGCTCCCACATCCCCCGCCTGACGGGGCAATCTGGATTGGACCTTCTGCCGAAACCGGTTGAACTTCGATGATCCCCAGTCCCGCTGCAGCAGCTTGTAGTGCGAGCTTGGTGCTATCGGGGCCTCGTTCGCATAGCACGTACAGAATCAATTTCTGGCGATCGAGAGTCCATTCCAGGTCAATGAGTTCCAGTTCCAGCTTCCATTGCGCGATGCGCGTGCACCAGGCGGCAAACGCATCTTCGCACTCTCGCACAAGTGCTCGGTGATCTGCCAAATCTGTCGGACTTGCGACCCGATCAATTCGGGAATCCAGGTCCGCGGGATCGAGCTTGGTAGACGGCTTCAGCCGTTCCAAGATCGTCCCCATTTGCAGTCCACGGTGACTGTCGATGACGGCGTGATCACCTCGTGCCAGGACGGCTTCACCTTGATAAGCAAACCGCGCCACTTCAGGGACGGTTCCATAACGAACCAGATAGACCTGAGCAGGCGCTACGGACGAAGTTTCGAGTTGAGGAACAGCTTCCATCATTGCGATTTTGACTTTGAAAAG